>DMZT01000446.1 GCA_003484865.1 Stenotrophomonas sp. | reverse complement strand
CCGCTGGCCGGCTCCCGACAGCGCAGTACCGACCAACGGTCGGTACCTACCGGATGTGGCGCCGACCAACGGTCGGCACCTACCGGGGCGCGCCGACCTGCGGTCGGCACGTATCACCTCACGCCAGCGCCGGATTCAACGTGTAGGTGCCATGCAGCGAGGCTTCGGCCAGCACGTGCCCGTGCATGGCATGCAGCACATCCGCGGCGGTGAACGGCGTGGGCAGCACCAGCTGGGCCACGTCCAGCGCGAACACACGGAAGAAATAGCGGTGCACGCGCTCATCGTTGAACGGCGGGTACGGGCCGTCGTAGCCCAGGTACTGGCCGGCCATGTCCGGATTGCCGGCGAACCAGCCGGTGAAATCGTTCAGGCCCTGGCGGCAGCCTGCCGGGCCCGCCGGCTGCGTCTTGCCGCCCACGGTGAAGCCATCGCTGCAGCTGCCCGCGGCCAGCGCGCGCACGTCGGCCGGGATATCGGCCATCGCCCAGTGCGCGAAGTGCGCACGCGGCTGATCGCGCGGCACCGTGCAATCCTGGCGGCCGACCGTGTCCGGCACGGTCGGCACATCCGGGTCGATGCACAGCAGCGCGAACGACCGGGTGCCGGCCGGCACATCGTGCCAGGCCAGCTGCGGGTTGCGGTTGGGCGCGAAGCCCTCGGCATCGCCGGCCGCGAAGGTGGCGGCGATCGGTTGGCCGTTGGTGATGCTGTCACTGCTCAGATGCATACCGGTCTCCTCATTCTTCCGGGTAGCCCAGGCGCACGGCGACCGAGGTCAGCAGCGCGAAGGCCGGGCCCATTTCATCGCGGTAATCGCGCCAGTGGCCCGGTGCCATGCGGGCCGGGCCAAGCGTGGGTGCGGGCGGGAAACGCATGCCGAACTGGGCGCCGAGGTACTCGGCCATCGCCTGCGGATCGTTGCCGATGTCGTCGATCTTCAACAGCGCGTGCGGGTACAGGCTCTGTTCGTGCAGGGTGGCGACCTGGGCCAGCGAACGCGCCAGCCATTCGGCCGCTTCGTGCACCGAGGTCACCGCGAGCGGCGCCGGGGCGCTGAAGGCGATCCACTCCAGCAGCATGTCGCGCGGATCGCGCAGCACGATCACCAGGCGTGCTTCCGGCAGCTGCGGGCGCAGCGCCCACAGCAGTGCGTTGTCCCACCACAGCAGCCAGTCGATCACCGCGCCTTCGGCGATGCCCCGGGCCGGCAACTGGCTGCGCCACTGCTCCACCAGCGCCTCGGGCGTGAGCTTGCCGGTCGAGAGCTCCTGCAGCGTGTGATAGCGCTGGAAGGGATCGTTGGGCGGCGTCGGCCCGAAGCGGTCACCGCGCATCACCGGGCTGGCGGCCGCCATCGCGGCGACCACCCGCTCCACCCCGGAGCCCGGCGCACCCCAGATGAACAGCGGGGCGATGGCATTGTCCTCAGCCACCGGCGCCAGCTCCGGCCAGCTCAGCGGGGCTTTGGCCTGCGGCGGCAGCGGCAGGCGCTGGGGTGCCTCGGCCGCATGCAGGTCCACCCACGTCCGCAGCGCATCGTGGTATTGGCCGGCACGGTCCTGGACGGACCCCAGCCACGCGCGCAGTCCGGCCTTCGCTTCTTCAGGTGCGTTGTCATGCAGCGCCTGCACGCGCGCAATGGCGGCGGCCGGCTCGCGCGTGAGCAGGCCGTCGACCAGGCGCACTTCAGCAGACACCCGGCCCGGCTCCAGCGCGACGATGCGCTCGGCCACGGCCTCGGCCTGGTCGGCTTCGTTGTTCATGTCGTGCAGGCGCAGACGCGTTTCCAGTGCCGGCAGGTGCTCAGGCATGGCCTGCAGCCAGCGTTCGCCCACGGCCACCGCTTCCGGGCCACCCACGGGTTCCACGGTAAGGCGCGCCATCCACAGGTCATGCACCCCGGGATGATCGGCCAGGGTCGCATCCAGCGTTTCCCGGGCCTGCTGTTCACGCCCCAGGCGCTGCCAGGCCATCAGCAGCATCTGCAGCGTGTGGCGATCGGACGGCCACTGCGCCAGCACCGGCAACAGGTGCTCAAGCGCCAGCAACGGCTGACCGGCCTGCAGTTCGAGCTCCCCGGCCAGACGGCGCATGGCCGGGGTGTCGCCACCGGGGGCCGCCAGCACCTGGCGCATCATGTCCGACGCGCTTTCCAGGTTGCCTTGGCGCAGCGCAAGCTGGACCACCAGCCCCTGCAGGGCGGTGGTCGCCGGATTCAGGGCAAGCACACGGCGGAAGGCCTGTTCGGCGAAGGCCAACATGTCTTTGCCGAGGTAGGCGAAGCCGAGCGCATACAACACACGGGCGTCATCGGGCAGCGCCTGGCTGGCTGCCGAGAGCTGGGCCAGCGCGCGATCCACCTCGCCACGGCGCAGCGCGACCATGCCCGACAGCGCGGCCAGTTCCGGATGCTCGGCGTCCACGCGCAGCGCCAGGCGGGTCAGTCGATCGGCTTCATCCACGTCGTTGCGGGCCAGCGCCAGATGCGCCTGCATCACGTACGCGGACAGTTCGTTGGGATTGAGTTCGGCCGTGCGGTCCAGCGCCGAGCCGGCCGCATCGAACTGGCGCAGGGCCAGCAGCAGGCCCGCCTGCTGCAGATGCAGGTCGGCGTTGTCCGGCGCCAGCGTCAGCGCCTGCTGCAGGCTGGCCAGTGCGTCATCGAACTGGCCCTGCTGCTGCAGCGACAGCGACAGCCAGCGGTGCGCCTGCGGCTGCTCCGGCTCGGCCGTGGTCCATTCGCGCGCCAGCTGTACCGCGTCGTCGGCCGCATTGCGGCGCAGGGCTTGGAGAATCTGGTCTTGCATGACGGTCCGAACTCGAGGGCAAACCCCGATTGTAGCGGGGCCGGCCGGCCAGAACGCCCGATCAGGCGGGGGTATTGGCCTCGATCCGCAGCCGCTGGGCTACCCAGCGCTCGGAGAAGCCATCGCCGCGCCAGTTTTCCAGGAAGCCGCAATGGCCGCCCCACGGGGCAATCTCCAGGTGGGCATGGGCCGGCAGACGCCAGCCGTTGAAGGTGGCGAACGGGATCACCGGATCGTCCTGGGCCATCAGGATGTCGGCCGGCACCTGCAGCCCGGCCAGGCGATCACCCGCGATGGAGTAGCCATCGAAGTAGGCCTGCAGCGAACCGAACTCGGTGTGGTGCTCGACCAGCCAGGCGGTCAGCGCGCGGATGTCCAGCTTGAGCACGCGGTCGTCCCAGTCGCTCAGCTCGGGAAACAGATCGCGCTTGCGGCGCAGCGAGCCAGCCCATTTACGCCGGAAGTACCAGTCATACATTGCCGGGCCGTTCTCGATGCTCTCCATCGTGATCGCCGGGTCCAGCACCGGGCAGACCGAGGCCACGCGGCGCAGCGGCACGCCGGCCGAGGGCGCACGCAGGGCCAGGCGGAGCACGAAGTTGCCACCCAGCGAATAACCGGCCGCGACCAGGGGCAGCTCGGGCCAGCGTCGGGCGATGTCGCCGGCGGCCTGCACCACTTCATCGATGCGGTTGGAGTGGAAGATGCCGGGGTTGAGGTGGTGGGTGTTGCCGTGGTCGCGGAAGTTCAGCCGCACCACGTCGTAGCCCTCCTCCAGCAGCCGCGCGGCAGTCATGCGCATGTAGCTGGATTCGGCACTGCCTTCCCAGCCATGCAGCAGCAACGCCATGCCGATCGGCTGGCGCCCCTGGATATAGCTGTGCCACCCCTGCAGGCGGACGCCTTCGCCCCCATCGAGAATGAGTTCGTCGGTATGTGCGCCGGTGGCCGCCAGCAGCACCAGGCCGCGCTGCATGCGCATCCGGCTGGAACTGAGCATCGACTGCAGGTGCGGATTGCGCAGCCAACGCGGGGGGTGATAGTCGGCAGCGGTCAACATGGGCGCGAGCCTGCTCCCGGCCGCGACGCTGGCGTGTGAAGGATCACCACCGCCTACTCGGCGGACATGGCCGCCAGGATGCGCGCACGCGAGGTTTCTGCGATGCGGCGACGGCCTTCCAGATCGTGGGTATCAATGGGCGCGAGGAAGTGCACCTCGGCCCGCCGTGCCGGCTCTCCCAGCACACGCAGGAAGTTGGCGAAGAAGCTCTCTTTCGGGCCGAACGCGACAATTGTCTGCGCATCACCGCGCCAGCCATACCGCAACGCGACCGGCTGGATCGGGACCTGGGTCTCGACGGCGGCCTGGAAAATGCGCGCATGGAACGGGCCGACTTCATGGCCACCGCGGGTGCGCCCTTCGGGGAACACGCCGACCGCCTTGCCTTCGCGCAGGCGCACGACCATTTCCTGCATCACGCCGCCCAACGATTCGGTGCTGCCACGCTGGTGGAAAATGGTCTGCCCGCGCGCGGCCAGCCAACCGACCACCGGCCAGCCGGCGATCTCCTGCTTGGCCACGAAGCCCATCATCCGCTGGCTGTGCAGCATCGAGATATCGACCCAGCTGACATGGTTGGCCACGAACAGCACCGCGCCCGGCAGCGGCGTGCCGATCCGGTGCAGGCGGAAGCCGAAGATCCACATCAGGCCGGCCGACCAGGCGTTCACCGCCGCATGTTCGAACGTGCGCTCGCCCACACGCATACGCCCCCACGGCGGCAGCATGGCGATCAGCAGCATCGGCAGGAACAGCAACAGGTGGACCAGCAGCAGCGGTACGCGGTACAGGTAACGGCACACACGCGCCACGCCGCCACGTGAGGCCGGAGTGGGGGAATTCATCCGCGAACGATACCCGAGCGCCGCAGGCTCTGCCAGCGGAATCCGGACAAATCGATGGCGTGCGCAAGCCAGCCGCCGCAAGCCGTCAAGCCAACGGCCACCGGCGGCACAACGGCCGTGCCCACATGCGCCTGCGCACTGTCGCGGGCCACGCAACACAGCATCCGTGCCATGCGCGCGATCAGCCCGGGCGCACGGCGGGCACCACCGCCAGGGTCAACCGCGAGGTACAGACCAGCTTGCCGGCCTCGTCCTCGATGCGGATGTCCCACACCTGGGTGCTGCGCCCGACATGCACCGCACGCGCGGTGCCGGTCACCGTGCCGGCGCGCACGGCGCGGATGTGGTTGGCATTGATCTCCAGCCCGACGCAGACCTGCGCGGTGGTATCCACGCACAGGTTGCCGGCGCTGCTGCCGAGGGTTTCGGCCAGCACGACCGACGCCCCGCCGTGGAGGATGCCGTACGGCTGGCGGGTGCGTTCATCGACCGGCATGGTCGCGCTGATCCAGTCCTCGCCGGCGGCGGTGAACGCGATGCCCAGGTGCTCGATGAGCGTGTTGCGGCTGAGCGCGTTGAGCGCTTCGATGGACACCGCGTCGCGGAATACCTGGGACATGCAGCTTCTCCGTGGGGTTGCAGACTTACAGGATCGGGACCAGCCCGGCGCCGAAGGCGGTGAGCATGCGCACCAGCAGCCACTTCGGCCCGACATTCACTTCGGGAAAGTCACCGACGGCGACATAGCACGTGTGGAAGGCCGGGTCCTGCCGCTTGAGCGGATCCGGGCACGCGGGCCCGGGCTGGAATTCGTAATCGGTGGCGTAGCGCCACGGCCAGAAATCGAGCACCGGCAGCGCCTCGGAGGCCTTGCCGACGCTGTAGTTCAGGCCGGACAGCACCGGCGGCTTGGCACGCGGCGCGACCACCCAGGAGTTCTGCGGGTGGATGTCGCGCAGGATGCTCTGCGCCAGCGCCTCGGCGAACACCGGGTCATCGATGATCACCGCGCCTTCGGTGTTGTAGTTCTCGCTGCGCGGATCGAAGTTGTGCGTGCCGATCACGCCGATGCGGCGGTCAACCACCATCGACTTGGCATGCAGGCCCATGCGCGAGCCCTTGCGGGTGACCGGCAGCGGCTTGTTGACCGCCTTGGTGCCCAGGAACGAGGGACGGGTTTCGGCACGCAGCACGCGGCGCTCGACTTCGCTGCCATCGGTACTGCGGCGGCGACCGCTGGCGCTGTTTCGATCGGCGCTCCCTCGGCGGGGGCCGCTGCTGGCACGGTTGTCGGCGCTGCCGCGCG
>DMZT01000447.1:1638-2669 GCA_003484865.1 Stenotrophomonas sp. | reverse complement strand
TCTGGCCCAGCGGACGATCGCTTCCAGCCCGCCCTGCGGATGGTTGCGCAGGTGCAGCGTCGCGCCGTCCTTTTCGGCCAATGCCCGGGCGATGGTCAGCCCCAGCCCGGCACCACCGGTCTGGCGCGAGCGCGAGGTCTCCAGCCGCACGAACGGGTCGAACACCGCTTCCAGTTCGTCCTCGGCCAGGCCGGGGCCGCTGTCGCGGATGCGCACCTCCACGTCCTGCCCGGCCTGCTCCACCCGCACGCGTGCGCTCTGGCCATACATCACCGCGTTGTCGACCAGGTTGGAGAACAGGCGGTGCATCGCCAAGGGGCGCAGCATCAGCACCGCCCCGCTGGGCTGCTCGAAATGGACATCGGCGCCGGCTTCGGCGGCATCTTCGACGATGCTCTCCAGCAGCGAATCCAGGTCCAGCGCGGCACGTTGTTCAGCGCTCTCGGCGCTGCGGGCCAGCTCCAGACCTTCACGGATCAGCGCCTGCATCGCGCCGAGATCGGCGATCAGGCGTTCACGCAAGGTCTCATCGGTGACGTTCTCCAGCCGCAGCCGCAAGCGCGTCACCGGTGTCTGCAGATCATGGGTGATCGCCGCCAGCATCTGGGTGCGCTCACCAAGGTGGCGCTGCAGCCGCTTCTGCATGGCGTTGAACGCCTCCGCGGCCCGGCGGACCTCGAACGGACCGGTCACGGGCATCGGGGCGCCCTGCAGGTCATCGCCCAGCGCGGCGGCGGCATCGGCCAACCGCTGCAGCGGGGCGCTGGCCATCCGCGCCACGATGTAGGCCAGGATCGCGATCGCCACGACCAGCAAGGTCAGGAACAACGGGTCCACGGCGAGCACACCGTTGTGCGCGACGGCGGGGGAATCCAGCGCCAGCCGCAGCGGTGTGCCATCGGTCAGCTGCAGCGTGACCACGCGGCACTTGGGTGGGATGAAGGCCGGGTCGCGCTCACGCGGCGGGTGCCGCATCTTTTCTTTGTCGCGCGGCGGCGGCGGCAGCAGCTCCGGCAGCCGCGGCAGGCAGG
>DMZT01000447.1:639-1492 GCA_003484865.1 Stenotrophomonas sp. | reverse complement strand
CAGCCGCGGCAGGCAGGAGCGGAAGGAGGTGAAAGCCACCTGGCTGCTCGCCACCGGGCCGGGCCGGTCATCGAGGATCTCCATCAGCGCGGCATCGGGTCGGCCGATGCGTGCCCCCTCCGGCAGCTGCCGCACACTCGGCCCGCCACTGGTGAGCAGCCGCTGGCGCAGCTCGGGATTGCCGTCCAGCAGATTCACGAACCCCTGCAGGCGGTCGGCGATGCGGTTGAGGTTCTGCCGCTCGAACTCCTGCTGGCGCTTGGTACTGGCCAGCATGGTCGCGCCGATCGCGGCCACGCTCATGCCCAGCAGCAGGATGACGAACAGTCGCCCCACCATCGAGGAAAAGAAGTGGCGCAGGCGTTTCATTCCAGGGTGACTGCCGCCGCAAGCACATAGCCTTCGTTGCGCACGGTTTTGATCAGGCCATCGCTGCCGCCATCATCGGCCAGCTTGTTGCGCAGCCGGCTGACCTGCAGATCGATGGCGCGATCCTGCGATTCGTAGTTGCGGCCGCTGCTCAGCGAGACCAGCTGTTCGCGCGACAGCACCTTGTTGGCATGCCCGACGAACACCCGCAGCAGCCGGAATTCGGCGCCGGACAAGACCACCACGCGCCCATCGGGATCGACCAGATGGCGGTGTTCGAGATCGAATATCCAACTGGAGAAGCGCGCACGGCGGATCGCCAGCGGCTCCAGGTTGGCTGGCAACGCCTCGGTGCGGCGCAGCACGTTGCGGATGCGGGCGAGGAGCTCGCGCGGTTCGAACGGCTTGGCCAGATAGTCGTCGGCGCCCATCTCCAGGCCGAGCACGCGATCGATCGGCTCGCTGCGCGCGGTCAACATGATCA
>DMZT01000447.1:0-475 GCA_003484865.1 Stenotrophomonas sp. | reverse complement strand
GCGGTCAACATGATCACCGGTGTGCTCGAGCGCGCACGAAGATCGCGGCACAGGGTCAGGCCGTCCTCACGCGGCAGGTTGAGGTCGAGCACGATCAGGTCGACGTGTTCGCGCTCCAACAGCTGGCGCATGCCCTGGCCATCGCTGGCGGTGCTCACCAGGTAGCCGGCGCGGCCAAGCTGCTCGGCGAGCAGCTGGCGGATATCGTTGTCGTCATCGACGATCAGCAGTCTGTGCATGCTGTTGGCAGTCTCCATGCGGTGATCATCCCCTGTCGGGAGCTGAACCGCATCTCCTGGTTTGCGTACGTCTGTTTCAAAGGGTGATGCAGATACACAACGAAACGTGTTGAGCACCGCAGGGATACATCTTGGTACACGGCGAGCATTGAGCCGGCAATGAACGATCTTCACAATGCTGACAACGCCGATGCACCGGCCTGCCGAGTTGACGATCATCGTGAAGCCCCGTTTGC
>DMZT01000448.1 GCA_003484865.1 Stenotrophomonas sp. | reverse complement strand
GCAACAGCACGTTCAACCCCTGGTCGCGGAACCACTCGGCGATCGCGGTGGCGCGGTAGGCACCGTGCAGGCGGGCCAGCGGCGGGCGGTCGGCCGGGGCCGCCACCACCACGGCGCGGCGCAGGCCTTCTTCGCCCAGCGTGCTTTCCACGAAATCGCGGACCTCGCGGCCACGTTCGCCGATCAGGCCCACCACGATGACATCGGCGGCGGTGTAGCGGGTCATCATGCCCAGCAGGGTCGATTTACCGACACCGGAGCCTGCGAACAGGCCGACACGCTGGCCGCGACCGATCGGCAACAGGGCGTTGATCGCGCGTACGCCCACGTCCAGCGGCTGGGTGATCGGCTCACGCGAGAGCGGGTTGATCGAGACGCCGGCCATGCCGACGGTGCCTTCGGCGCGGATCGGGCCCTTGCCATCCAGCGGCACGCCGTCGCTGTCGATCACGCGGCCGAGCAGGCCTTCGCCCACTTCCACGCCACCGCGGCCGAGCGAGGGCACGACCCGCGCATTGGGCAGCAGGCCGTGCAGTTCGGCGCTGGGCATCAGGTAGGTGCGTTCACCGGCGAAGCCGACCACTTCGGCATCGACCCAGCCACCGTCGGCCACCTCGACCTTGCAGCTGGCGCCCATCGGCGCTTCACAGCCGACTGCTTCCAGCGTCAGGCCAACCGCGCGGCGCAGCACGCCTTCGCGGATCAGGCCGCGGCCATGCGCGGTATCCGGGCGGATGTTGTCCAGCCGCGACGCCAGCCGCAGGTTGCGCGCGGCGGTCCAATCGGCGGGTGGGGGCAGGGTATCGGTGTTCATGGGGTGGTTCCGGCTTTGCGGATGACCGCATCCAGGGCGCCGCGCAGGCGTGCATCCAGCGTGCCGTCGATGCGCACGGCCTCGGCATGCACGCGCAGGTCGCCGCGGCTCAGGCTCAGATCCGGCGTCAGGCGCTGGTTCGGGGCCAGGTTGAGCACCGGCGCCAGCGCAGCGATGTCGTCCGGATGCAGGCGGACCTCCACATCGCGGCTCGCGCCACCAACGGCATCCACCGCTTCATTGACCAGCTGCGCCAGCAGTTCCGGTTCGGCCTCGTAGGCACGCCCGACCAGGTTGCCGGCCACCCGCACTGCCAGCTCGCCGAGTGCGGCGACCACTTCGTTCTCCAGTCGCACCAGTGGCCGGCTGAAGTTGTCCAGGATGCCTTCGATCTGCGCGATCAGCCGGCGCACTTCCGCCTGCCCCTGGGCCAGCCCTTCGGCGTGCCCCTGATCGAAGCCGTCTTTCTCGGCGCTGTCCTGGATCGCCTGGATTTCTTCCAGGGTCGGCAGCTGCAGCAGCGGTTCCGGCTCGTGCTCCGGATCCGGTTCGGTGAGCTCGAACTGCTCTTCCGGCGGCGGCTCGGGCACCGCCAGCAGGTCCGGGGCAAGCCAGCGCACGGCGTTGTTCACAGCATGGCCTCCGCGTTGCCGCCAATGGTGACGGTGCCTTCATCGGCCATCCGCTTGACGATCGCCAGGATCTCGCGCTGCGCCACTTCCACATCGGACAGGCGCACCGGGCCGCGGGCTTCCATGTCTTCGAGCAGGATTTCAGCGGCACGCTGGGACATGTTGCGGGTGATCTTGTCGCGCACCTTGATGTCAGCGCCGCGCAGGGCCAGGCCGAGGCGCTCGCCGCTGACTTCGCGCAGCACCAGCTGCAGTTCGCGGTCGTCCAGGTCCACCAGATCGTCGAACACGAACATCAGGTCCTGGATGCGGCCGCTCAGCGGGGCATCGATGCGGGCGATCTCGCCCAGGATCGCCTGATCCTGGCCGCTGTCCATGAAGTTCAGAATGTTGGCCGCACACTGCACGCCGCCCACGTTGGACGACTTCAGGTTCTGGTTGCCGGCGAACTGGCGCTCCATGATCTCGTTGAGTTCATTGAGCGCGTTCGGCGGAATGCCATCCAGCGTGGCGATGCGCAGCAGTACGTCCACGCGGGTGCGTTCGGGCAGCAGCTTGAGCGCGTCGGCGGCCTGGTCGGTTTCCAGGTGGGCCATCACGATGGCGATGATCTGCGGGTGCTCGTTGCGGACCAGGTCTGCGACGGCACGCGGATCCATCCACTTCAGCGCGTCCAGGCCGGTGGTGTTGCGCCCCAGCAGGATGCGGTCGATCAGGCTGCCGGCTTTTTCGGTGCCCAGCGCCTGCACCAGCATGTTGCGGATGTAGTCGTCCGAGCCCACGCCGAGCGAGGTCTTGGAGCCCAGCTCGCTGCCGAACTGGTCCATGACCCGCTCGACCTGCTCGCGGGTGATGTCGGTCATGGTCGCCATCGCGATGCCGATCTTCTGGACTTCCTTGGGCTCCATGTGGCGCAGCACTTCGGCCGCGTCCAGTTCACCCAGCGAGAGCAGCAGGACGGCAGCGCGCTGAACGCCGGTCAGCGGGGGAGGTGCATCAATCATTGGCCACCCAGCCCTTGACCACCTGGGCCACGCGCTTGGAATCGGTCTTTACAGCTTCACGCGCCATGCGCAGTCGTTCCTCGTAAGAGTCCACCGGCAGCGCCAGCGGTTCATGTCCGGCCGCGTGCAGGCGCTCGCTGCCGATCGCCGGCAGCCCTTCGCCATCGTCGACCAGCTGCACATCGGCACGGTGGGGTTCCAGCTCGTCATCCTTGGGCTTGGTCTGGCCGGTGATCGAGCGCAGCGCCGGGCGCAGCACACCGAACACCAGGGCCAGCACCACGATCGCGCCGAGCAGCAGACGCAAGGCGTCCTGCACCTGGGGCAGCTCCCACCACTTCGGCCCTTCGACCGGCGTCACTTCGCGCACGAACGGGGCATTCATCACCGAGACCGTGTCGCCTCGTTCGGCATCGAAGCCGACCGCCTGCTTGACCAGCGCTTCGACGCGCGTCAGCTCGGCCGCCGAGAGGGCCTGGTCGACCATCTTGCCGTTGGCACCGGCGCGCGGCACGTTGTCCACCAGCACCGCCACCGAGACGCGCTTGATGCGGCCGGCCGGCTGACGGGTGTGCTGCAGGGTGCGGTCCAGCTCGTAGTTGCGGGTCGCGTTCTTGGAGGTTTCCGTCGGCGTCTGCGCCGTGGCCGGCGCGGCCGCCGGGCCGGGCGGGGTATTGCTGGCAGCCCCGGGCACGCCCTGCGGGCCGGGCACGTTGCTGCTGTTTTCGCTCATCTGCTCACTGCGCAGCTTCTGCGGCTCGCCGTTGTAGAGCTCGCGGGCTTCTTCGATCACCGAAAAATCCATGTCCACGCTGACTTCCGGGTTGACCCGGCCGGGGCCGGTCATCGGCTCGAGCAGCTCGCGGATGCGCTGATTGAACGAGGTTTCCTGGCGGCGCACCTGCTCGAACTGCGCGGCATTCATGGCCGCTTCGCTGTTCGGATCGGAGACGCTGAGCATGCGCCCGCTCTGGTCCACCACAGTGACGCGCTCGGGCGCCAGGTCCGGGATGCTGGCGGCGACCATGTGCACGATCGCATCGATCTGGCCGCGTTCAAGCTGCTGGCCACCGCGCAGCTCCAGCACCACCGAGGCACTGGCCACGTCACGCTGGCGGGTGAAGGCGCTGGGCTTGGGGATGGCCAGGTGCACGCGCGAATCACGGACCGGGCGAAGCGTGTTGATGGTGCGCGAGAGCTCGGTTTCCAGCGAGTGCTGGTAGCGGGCGTTTTCCATGAACTGGCTGACGCCGAAGCCCGGGTCACGCTCCATCAGTTCGAAGCCCAGACGGCCGCTGTCGGTCAGGCCGGAGCCGGCCAGCTTCAGGCGCGCATCGTGCAGGTTCTTTTCCGGCACGGTGATGCCGCCGGTGGCGGGATCCAGCTGGAAGGGAATCTGCGCCGCGCGCAGCAGGTCGGTGGCCTCGGCCGTGGCCTTCTGGTCCAGCCCGGTGTACAGCGGCACCATGCCCGGCTTCTGCGACCAGAAGAACACGAACAGCCCTGCCGCCACGGCCACGGCGATCATCGCCATCAGGCCGAGCCGACGGGTGATCTGCAGGCTTTGCAGCCGGTCGAACCACTGCCCAGCCTTTTCGGTGTTCAGCGATTCTTTGGAGAGCGACAGGGCCATGCGTTTCTATCCTTACAGCGGCATGTTCATCACGTCCTGGTAAGCCTGGACGAGACGGTTACGGACTTCCACGGTGGCGCGGAAGGCGATCTGGGACTGCTGCGAGGCGACCATCACTTTGGCCAGGTCCGCACCGGGTTCACCCAGTTCGAAGGATTTGGCCAAGGCGCCGGATTTCTGCTGCGCATCGTTGACGCCGGCGATGGCGCCGCGCAGCGTTTCGGTAAAGCTCGGGCCCTGGATCTCCTGGGGGGACACCAGACCCTGGATGGCATTGCTGCGCGGCAGCTCCGTCAGCGGACTGACGGCGGGCTGCCCTATCTGGGTCTGGAAGGTGCGGATCTGAGAAAGGATCGAGGTGACGGAGTGCGACATCTGGAACGTTCCGAAGCAGGGGTGGGTTACACGGGAATACGTTGCAAGTGCCGTGCCGAAACAGATGAGTGGTTCAGTTTTGTAGGGGTGGCGCGGGTTTGCGTATTCAGCGGCGCCTGCAGGCGCGGCCGTGATGTTCGTCAGGCGCCGGGGAGTGGCCGGGCGGCGCTGTGACGCGGTGGCGTGCCGGAGAGTCGACGCCGGAAAACCGGCGGAGGGTGCTCTGAGCCTTCGAGGCGGAGACCATTTGGCAGATCCACAAAAAAAAGCCCGGGACAGGCCCGGGCTTCTGGTTTCCATGTCTTGATCGGCTCAGCCAGCCAGTTCGGTCTGGTCGCGCTCGATGCCGTACTTGCGCAGTTTTTCCACCAGGGTGGTGCGGCGCAGGCCGAGCAGCTGGGCGGCGTGGGCGACGACGCCCTGGGTGCGTTCCAGCGCTTCGTTGATCAGGTTCAACTCGATGTTGGCCATGTGGTTGCGCAGGTCCAGGCCGTCGTCGGGCAGGGCCGGGGCGCGGCTGACGGGGCCGTTGCCGTTGTCCAGGGCCGGGGTGCTCTGGGCGCCCGGGGTGTGGAAGGAGAAGCTGCGCAGGTCCAGGCGTTCGTCGGCCACGGCGGCTGGCGCCGCTACGGCCACCGGCGCGGCGGCGGCGAAGTCACCGCGATAACGGGCCGGCAGGTCCTGCACGCGCACGTTGCCACTGGGGTGCAGCACGGCAAGGCGCTCGACCAGGTTGGTCAGCTCGCGCACGTTGCCGGGCCACTCGTACGCGGCCAGGGCCTGCAGCGCTTCGCCGGTGAAACGCACTTCACCACGCCCGGTACGGGCCAGCTGGCCGGCGATGGTGGTGACCAGCGCGGGCAGGTCTTCGCTGCGCTCGCGCAGGGCCGGCACATCGATCGGGAACACGTTGAGGCGATAGAACAGATCCTCGCGGAACTTGCCGTCGGCGATGCGCGATTCCAGATCGCGGTGGGTCGCGGCGATCACGCGCACGTTGCAGCGGATGGTCTGGTTGCCACCGACGCGCTCGAAGCTGCGCTCCTGCAGCACGCGCAGCAGCTTGACCTGCATCGGCAGGCTCATGTCGCCAATTTCATCCAGCAGCAGGGTGCCACCCTCGGCCATTTCAAAGCGGCCCTTGCGGGCGCTCAGTGCGCCGGTGAAGGCGCCTTTTTCGTGACCGAACAATTCGCTTTCCAGCAGGTCGGCCGGAATGGCGCCGCAGTTGATCGCCACGAACGGGCCATCGCGGCGGGGCGAGCGCTGGTGGATCGAGCGCGAGACCACTTCCTTGCCAGTGCCCGATTCGCCCAGCACCAGCACGGTGGTGTCGAACGCGGCGACCTGCTCGATCATCCGGCGCAGCTGGGTGACGGCCGCGCCATCGCCGGTCGGGCCCTGGTCCTGCACGGCGCCGGCCTGGTGCTCGGCATCCAGGCGCTTGAGGCTGGCACGGCGCAGCAGGCCTTCCATCTGCGCGTGGCGCAGCGGCGCTTCCAATGGCCACACATTGGCCTCGTGCAGGCCGAACTGCTGGGCGAATGCGGTGGTGTCGCCGTCGATCAGCATCACCGGCGGGGGCAGGGCACCCTTGCCCAGCCAGGCGAACAGCGCGTCGCTGCGGTCGGAATTGTCCAGCCCGCCGATGATCGCGGCCATCCAGTCGTTCGGGCGGTGGCGGGTGATGTCGAAGTCGTTGGCATCGGCCACCCAGCGCGGGTTGAAGTCCATGAATTCCAGCAGGGCGACGGTGCGCTCGGCGCGGACGGCGTCGTTGTCCAGTACCAGGATGCGGGATTCGCTCATGATCCGTTCCCCTTCAGGCCTTCCAGGATCGGCATCACTTCCTGGATGTAGGACAGCTTGCTGACGAAGTTGTCGGCCCCGGCGCGCAGCGCATGCTCGCGGTGTTCGGCGTCATCGAAGTGGCTGGCGATGACGATGTACGGCGCATCATCCTGGGATTTGATCAGGCGGGTCGCCTGCAGGCCGCCCATCTCCGGCATGGCCAGATCCATCAGCACCACCTTCGGGCGCAGCGACTCGGAGCGTTCGATCGCTTCCAGGCCATTGGCGGCGCTGCCGATCACGTCGAGCCAGTCGACCTTGCGGAAGTGGCGCATGGCGGCATTGATGAAACCTTCGTGGTCGTCGACCAGCAGGACGGTGAGCTTGTTCATGTCTTCCATTTCCTTCAGCCCACCCGGGCCAGGAGGTGCGGGGTGCTGGCATGGCTGCGGCGGCGTTCGCGCGCCGGGGCGATGTCCAGTTGTTCGCGGTATTTTGCAACGGTACGGCGGGCGATGTTCACCCCTTGGCGCGAAAGCAGGCCGGCGATGGCTTCATCGGCCAGCGGCCGGGCAGCCGGTTCGGATTCGATGAGACGGCGCACCATGGCCTTGACGGCCTGGCCGGAGACGCTGGCACCTTCCAGGCGCACGGCGAAGAAGTGCTTCAGCTCCAGCGTGCCGCGCGGGGTCTGCAGGTACTTGCCGGTGGTGATGCGCGAGACGGTGGACTCGTGCATGCCGATCGCGTCGGCCACTTCCTTCAGGGTGAGCGGCGCCATGGCTTCTTCGCCACGGGTCAGGAAGCCGGCCTGGCGTTCGATGATCACGCGCGCCGTGCGCAGCAGGGTGTCGTAACGCATCGACAGGCCGCGGGTCAGCCAGCGCGCTTCCTGCAGCATGTCACGCAGCGGCTGCGCCGCTTCACTGGTCTCGGCCAGGGCCTGTTCGTAGTGCGGGTTGATACTGAGGCGGCGGCTGGTGGCCGGGTTCAGCGCGACGCGCCACTGACCATCGGCATGCCAGGCGACCACGTCCGGAATCACGACGCCGTTGCTGTCCGGCAGCAGGCTCTCGCCCGGGCGGGGCTGCAGCGACAGGATCAGCCGGACGGCCTCATGGATGTCGGCCACTTCGGCATCCAGCTGCTGGGCCAGGGCCGGGTAATCGTGTGCGGCCAGCGCGGCCAGGCCGTCGTCGAGGACGCGCTGGGCGAGGTGGCGGGCCGGCACGCGGCCGGGCAGGGCGCGCAGCTGCAC
>DMZT01000449.1 GCA_003484865.1 Stenotrophomonas sp. | reverse complement strand
GCACACGGCTGGCCGCGGCCCTGGTTGCCGCGCTCGCCCTGCCGGTCGCCGCCCCTGCCGCCCCGCCCTCGCCTACATCGCCTACATCGCCGCCACGGTCGGCCGAAGCATCCGATCCCAGGCTGCTGGGCTGGATGCAGGGCGCGCCGCCGCCGGAAGACAAGCGCATCCGTTACACGGATGACGACTATTTCAGCTTCCCCAAGCTGCGCTGGACGGCCTGCCATTTCCGCCAGTTGATGCCCACCGTGGGCGTCAGCCGGGGACCGGGTGCCGCGCATGACCTGCCGCGTCGGCTGGATGCCGCGATCGACGCGCTGTCGTTCACGCCCACCGGCACCAACAGTCAGATGACCTGGGCACAGTCGCTGTCGGCCAACTACACCGACGGCATCGTGGTGCTGCACGACGGGGTGGTGGTCTACGAACGTTACAGCGGCTGCCTGGACGAGCACGGCCAGCACGGTGCGATGTCCGTCAGCAAGTCGATGACCGGTCTGCTCGGCGAGATGCTGGTCGCCGAGGGGGTGATCGATGAAACCCAGCGCGTCAGCGCGATTGTTCCCGAGCTGAAGGACAGTGCGTTCGGCGATGCCACGGTCAAGCAGGTACTGGAGATGACCACGGCACTGCGCTACAGCGAAGACTACGCCGACCCCAACGCCGAGGTCTGGGCGTTCTCCGCGGCGGGCAGCACTCTGCCCCCGCCTGCCGGCTACACCGGGCCGCGCAGCTATTACGATTACCTGCAGACCGTGCAGAAGCAGGGCCGCCACGGCGAGGCTTTTGGCTACAAAACGATCAATACGGACGCGCTGGGCTGGATCATCGCCCGGCGTACGGGGCAGTCGGTTGCACAGTTGCTGCAATCGCGGATCTGGCAACGGCTTGGTGCCGAGCAGGATGCCTATTACACCGTTGACTCCAGCGGCACGCCGTTTGCGGGTGGCGGCTTCAATGCCGGCCTGCGTGATCTGGCCCGCGTCGGCCAGCTGCTGCTCGACGACGGCACGGTCAACGGTCAGCCCATCGTGCCCGCCGCCGCGATCGCCCGGATCCGCGCGGGTGGCAACAAGCAGGCCTTCGCCAAGGCCGGCTATCCCCAGCTGCCGGGCTGGAGCTATCGCGGCATGTGGTGGATATCGCACAACGACCATGGCGCCTACATGGCGCGCGGCGTGCACGGCCAGGCGCTGTACATCGATCCCACCGCACGCGTGGTGATCGCGCGGTTCGGCTCGCACCCGGTGGCCGGCAACAGCGCCAATGACCCGACCACCCTGCCGGCGTTCGATGCCGTGGCGCGCTATCTGATGGACCGCCACTGACGGCAGTGAGTGCCGACGATGCCTGCATCTCACCGGCAGGCATCGTGCACCAGGTCATCCATCCGCCGGCTCAGTGCCAGGCTCGGGCGGTCACCCGCCTTCGCGTAGGTTGTCTCGCGCTGGCGGCGCGCGGCATCGCACCGGACCGGATCGGCATGCACCGAGATCACTGCGCCCCGGAAGGCGGCTGCCGGCTGCACGTTGCGGCGCGGCGACCGGCGCGGGCGCGCCGGTGCAGTCTCTGCGCGCCGTTTGGCCTTGAGCTCCTGGCGAAGCGATTCGATGTACAACGTATTGGCGCGCGTCTCCGCAGGCGGCGGCATGTCACGGATGCGCTCGGTCCGGCCGGTGCACGGCGTGGACTGGTACTGACGGCTGCCATGCACGACACAGGTGTGCACCTGCTGCGGAAAAGCCTCGCTCGCTGCAGCGCTCATCATGATGGCCAACATCCATACAGACACGGCTCAGCTCCCTCCACGAGGCTGCAGCATGTCCGTGGCCCCTTATCCCGGCCGTGACCTGCCGCACGCTGGACGCGCGACGCGCATGATCCCGACACGACGTCAGTACTACGCCCTACCCCGATCCTACGGCGTGGCGCCCACATGCAGCTCAAGCACCTCATCGCCCAGCGCATCGATCTCACCGGTGGGCCGCCAGCCGAGGTAACGATAGAAGCCGTGCGAGCGCACCGCCGGATCCGCTGCACACCCCAGGATCAGCCGCGTATGGCCTGCCTCGACCAGATCGGCGATGGCCAGATCCAGCAAGTGCCGACCGATGCCCCGCCCTTCATGGGCCGGCAGCAACGCCAGGACCACGATCTCCCCGCCTTGGCGATCGCCAAAGCAATACCCGACCATCCGCCCGTGTTCGAGTGCGATATGGCCCGGCAATGCATCGTCACGGATACCGGCCGCCCAGCTGTCTTCGGTGATGCCCAGTTCGGCCAGCTGTGCGGCGGAGAAGGCGTTCTCGCGGGTGCGTCCGCGCAGATCGATGCAGGCAGCGGCATCGTCGGGCAGCGCACGGCGGTAGTGAAGGTGATTTATCATGGCGCATGGATTGCAGTGAGTTTCAGGCGGCAAGCATACGCGAGCGCCCCGCTTCCGGCCGCATTGCCTCGGAGAACGACTTCTGGCGGGACCCCCAGCTGCCGTGGGTTGAGTCACGTCGCGCGTGCAACAGCCGGGCCTGTTACCGCCCGCACAGTCATCCCACCTGGTCGATCGGCGCCGTGGACGCGGGTGAGAGCATGTTCAGCGGCGCGCCTGGCGGACAGCACCGCCTTCAACCCGGCACCTTGGTCATCGTGCCGGCGCACCGTGTACACGCCTGCAATCCAGCGCCCAACACTGCTTGGAGCTACCAGATGCTGCATCTGGATGCAGCATGGGTGGCGGCAGTCACGGAAGACAGGCACCCCATCGACAAAGACGCCCCAGCGGCGCCGCTGATCCGGATCGACCGCAGCCCGGTGCGCTACCGGCTGTTCTGCGACATGAATGCCCTGCTGTTCTCCAGTGTCGATCCCGGTGAAAAGGAAGCAGCTGTCGTCGCTTTCATCGACGATCTCGACGTCCTTGCCGGGGCGCCGGTTCCCGCCCCGCACGCAAGTGCAGCGCAACACCGGCGACTGCAGCCAGCATTCGCCCTGCTGGACGCCGCGCCGATGTCGAGCGTGTCGCTGGCCGATCTGGCCACATGCACGGGGATGGACCGCTACGCGATGATCCGGGCGTTTCGCAATGCCACTGGACTGACGCCACATGCCTGGCAGCTCAATCGGCGGATCAATCTCGCCCGCGAGCGCCTTGGTCGAGGGCAACCGCTGGCCGAGGTCGCACACGCGCTCGGCTTTGCAGACCAGAGCCATTTCCAGCGCCTGTTCAAAGCTCACGCCGGTATTACGCCAGGCCGTTATCGCCGCTGAGTACTGCGCAATATCGTGCAATACATCGCCGCGCAACGTCGGCACAGTCAGGCGCCCCAT
Source organism: Stenotrophomonas sp. (assembly GCA_003484865.1). Taxonomy (GTDB): domain Bacteria; phylum Pseudomonadota; class Gammaproteobacteria; order Xanthomonadales; family Xanthomonadaceae; genus Stenotrophomonas. The sequence goes on along the minus strand of DMZT01000449.1, from coordinate 766 downwards.
TGAAGCCTGCCCGCCCCCCATGGAACACTTTCTGCTCGTTGCTGCCGTGCACTTTCTGGCGCTGCTGTCGCCCGGGCCGGACTTCTTTCTGATCACCCGCACCGCAATCCATCAGGGCTGGCGTGTTGCAAGCGGCGCATGCATCGGGGTTGCATTGGCCAATGGTGCCTATATTGCGCTGGCGTTCTCCGGCGTCGCGGGGCTGCAATCCGGCAGCGCGCTCTTTCGGGTGATCCAGATAGCGGGCTGCGCCTTCCTGCTGTACATCGGCCTGCTGTTCCTGCGCCATGCCGGGACCGCCTCACTGCGTCTGCCTGGCGAGCAACCGGCGGAGCTGTCCCGCCCGGCTCAGCGTTCCGCGTGGATTCGAGCCCTCGGACTGGGCGCCGTCTCCGCCCTGCTCAACCCCAAGAACGCCCTGTTCTACGCCAGCCTGGCGGCCATGTTGAGTGGGCCGGACAATACCGCCGGAACACGGCTGTTCTACGCGGTGTGGATGTTCGCGGTGGTGCTCGGCTGGGACCTGTTGATGGCCGGTATGGTTGGGCGCGCGGCAGCGATGGACCGATTCAACGCAGCGCTGCCGTGGATCGAGCGCCTGTCTGGCGTGCTGCTGATCATCCTGGCACTGGCGGTATTGGGCGCGATGGTGATCTGAGCAGCTTCGGCGCCTGTGACCCAAACGCAGCGGGCCCGGCATTGCCGGGCCCGCGAGCGGATTACAGGAAGCGGTAGTCGAACTCCAGCCACAGCTGGCGACCGTAGG
>DMZT01000418.1 GCA_003484865.1 Stenotrophomonas sp. | reverse complement strand
CCGGCAAGCGCAAGTGCGCGGTGGTCTCCGGCGGCAACATCGATGCGCTGGTATTGGCCCAGCTGCTGGCCGACATCCGTCCCCGCCCCCCGCGCAAACCGCGCCGCCGCGCCAGCGAGCGAACACGCCCGCCCCTACCAACCGTGCTCGCGACATCCCCGATTTCCGCTTCGATTCCTACCTCTGCCATCCCATCCGACCTTGCCGTCGAGGAGACCTCCTGGTGACCATGCCCAACTCCCCCCGAATCAGAATTTTCGACACCACCCTGCGCGACGGCGAGCAATCGCCCGGCTGCAGCATGAGCCCGCAGCAGAAGCTGGTGATGGCCCGCGCACTGGACGAGCTGGGCGTGGATGTCATGGAAACCGGCTTCCCGGCCAGCTCCCAGTCCGACCGCGAAGCGATGGCCATGATCGCCCGCGAAGTCCGCCGCCCGACCCTGGCCGTGCTGTCGCGCTGCCTGGCCGCCGATATCGAAACCTCGGCCAAGGCGCTGGAGGCAGCGGCGAACCCGCGCCTGCATGTATTCCTGTCGACCAGCCCGCTGCACCGCGAGCACAAGCTGCGCATGAGCCGCGAGCAGGTGCTGGAGTCGGTGCACAAGCACGTCAGCCTGGCCCGAAGCTATGTGGGTGATGTGGAGTTCTCCGCTGAAGACGCCACGCGGACCGAGGAAGACTTCCTGATCGAGGTCGCCCGCGTGGCGGTAGCCGCCGGCGCCACCACCATCAACCTGCCCGACACCGTGGGCTTCACCACGCCGGAAGAGATCCGCGGGATGTTCCAGCGCGTGATCGCCGGCGTGCCGGACAGCGACCGCATCATCTTCAGTGCGCACTGCCATAACGATCTGGGCCTGGCCGTGGCCAACTCGCTGGCCGCCATCGAAGGCGGCGCGCGTCAGGTCGAGTGCACCGTCAACGGTATCGGCGAGCGCGCCGGCAACTGCTCGCTGGAAGAAATCGCGATGGTGCTGAAGGTACGCAACGCCTTCTACGACGAAGACACGCACATCAACACCCAGCGCATCGTCGCCACCTCGCAGCTGCTGCAGCGCCTGGTCGGCATGCCGGTCCAGCGCAACAAGGCGATCGTCGGCGCCAACGCCTTCGCACACGAGTCGGGCATCCACCAGCACGGCATGCTGCGTCACCGCGGCACCTACGAAATCATGCGCCCGGAAGACGTGGGCTGGGAATCCTCGCAGATGGTGCTGGGCCGCCACAGTGGCCGCGCTGCGGTCGAACAACGCCTGCGTGCGCTGGGCTTCTTCCTGTACGAGGAGGAACTGAAGCACGTCTTTGAACAGTTCAAGGCACTGTGCGAACAGCAGCGCGTGGTCACCGACGCCGACCTGCAGACCCTGATGCAGGGCAGCGCTACCCAGAACGGCTACCGGCTGGCCTCGATGACGATCAGCGACGTCGGCAGCCGCGCCAACGCGCTGGTCGAGCTGTCCGATCCTGACGGCAACCGCGTTGCCGAGACGGCGCAGGGCGATGGTCCGGTCGATGCGCTGTTCGGTGCATTGTCGGCCGCCACCGGCGTGCAGTTGATGCTGGACAGCTACCACGTGCACAGTGTGGGCATCGGCGCCGATGCGCGCGGCGAAGCCAACCTGAGCGTGCGCCATGAGGGCGTGGAGTACGAAGGCACCGGCACCAGCCGCGACATCATCGAAGCCTCCGCACTGGCGTGGCTGGAGGTCGCCAACCGTCTGCTGCGCCAGCGCAACGCGACGGCCGAGCAGCCCGCGGCCACCGCCGCGGCCTGAGCACCCCCACTACGTACCCCGAACCGCAGCAAGGCCAGTCCATGACCCCAGCTCCCCGCACCCTGTACGACAAACTGTGGGATGCCCACGTCGTCGTTCCCGAGACCGACAGCGCGCCCGCCGTGCTGTACATCGACCTGCACCTGATCCACGAGGTGACCTCGCCGCAGGCCTTCACCGAACTGCGCGAGCGTGGCCTCTCCCCGCGCCGGCCGGACCGGACCAAGGCGACGATGGACCACTCCACCCCCACCCTGCCGGCCGGTGCCGACGGCAAGCTGCCCTATGCCAGCGCCGCCTCCGAAGCCCAGGTGGCGATGCTGGCCGACAACTGCGCCACGCACGGCATCGAGCTGTTCGACCTGCAGTCGGCCAGCCGCGGCATCGTGCACGTGATCGCCCCCGAGCAGGGCTTCACCCAGCCGGGCATGACCATCGTCTGCGGCGACAGCCACACCTCCACACATGGCGCGTTTGGCGCGCTGGCCTTCGGCATCGGCACCAGCGAGGTCGGCCATGTGCTGGCGACGCAGTGCCTGCTGCAGCGTAAAGCCAAGACGATGGCGATCACCGTCGATGGCGCGCTGGCCCAGGGTGTCGGCGCCAAGGACGTGGTGCTGCACATCATCGGCGTGATCGGCGTCAACGGCGGCACCGGCCACGTGCTGGAGTTCCGCGGCAGCGCCATCGAGGCGATGGACATGGAACAGCGCATGACGTTGTGCAACATGTCCATCGAGGCCGGCGCTCGCGCCGGCATGGTCGCCCCCGACCAGACCACCTTCGACTGGGTCGCCAACACCCCGCGCGGGCCCAGGGGCGCCGACTTCGATGCGGCCGTTGCCGCCTGGTCGCAGCTGCGCAGCGATGCCGGCGCGCGCTTCGATGTGGAGGTCCACATCGAGGCCGCCGACATTCGCCCCACCCTGACCTGGGGCACCCACCCCGGCACGGCGATCGCGGTGGACCAGCCGATCCCGGCGGCCAACGATGCGGCCGACCAGAAAGGCCTGGACTACATGCACTTCCACGCCGGGCAGACCCTGGCCGGCACCCCGGTGGATGTGGTCTTCGTCGGCTCCTGCACCAACGGCCGGCTGAGCGACATGCGCGAAGTGGCACAGGTGCTGCAGGGCCGCCGCGTTGCCGACGGCGTACGCATGCTGGTGGTGCCCGGTTCGGAGATCGTCAAGCGCCAGGCCGAAGCCGAAGGCATCGATGTGGTGGTGCGCGCGGCCGGCGCCGAATGGCGCGAGCCGGGCTGCTCGATGTGCATCGCCATGAACGGTGATCTGGTC
>DMZT01000328.1:886-3581 GCA_003484865.1 Stenotrophomonas sp. | reverse complement strand
TGCCGGCGCCCGGGTCGTACTCGCCCCGCTGGGGCGAGTACGACTAATGGCCAATAGCTTCGGTGCGTCAACCCGCCGCACCCTCGGCTCGACCGTGCCCCATGCGCGGCATCACCTTGCCACCCGGGAGAGAGGGCAACATGAGCCACCGTTTGCTGAGGACGACACGCCGGCCGTTGGCCGCCGCCATGTTCGTCGCATTGATCGCGCCAGGCATGGCGTTCGCCGAAACCGCAAAAGAGAAAGCACTGGAAGCCCGCGTCGTGGAACTGGAGCGCCAGGTCCAGCTGCTGCTGAACAACCAGCAGCAACAGCAGGTCCAGATCAGCCAGGCCCAGACCGATGTCACCGCGGTGCGCACCGTGCAGGCGCAGCAACCGGTGGCGGCCACCGTGCCGGCCGGCAAGCAGCCGATCCAGGTCACCACCATCACCCCGGGCGCCGCGCCGGGGACCACGGTCAAGATCGGCGGCTTCATCAAGGCCGATTTCCTCGCCACCCAGACCGGCGACGGTCAGCTGGCCGACGATGCCACCGGTCGCGCGCTGTACCTGCCGGGCCAGACCCCGGTGGCCGGTGCCGGCGGCAGCGGCAAGCGTTCGGACGTGGACTACAACGCCCACGCCAAGTTCTCGCGCTTCAATCTTGGCATCGACAATGTCAGCGAGGCCGGCAACAAGTCCGGTGCGTTCTTCGAGATGGACTTCTTCGGCAACTCACTGGGCAACCAGACCGCGACCAATACCTACGGTGCGACCCTGCGTCACGCCTACATGTACTGGAACAACTGGATGGCCGGCCAGACCTGGTCGAACTTCATGGACGCCGCGTCGCTGCCGGAAGCGGCGGACTTCGTCGGCCCGACCGATGGTGTGATCTTCGTGCGCCAGGCACAGATCCGCTACACCCAGGGCGGCTTCAGCGTCGCGCTGGAAAACCCGGAAACCACGCTGCTCACCGGCACCCGCAACCCGGTCACCGGCGCGTGGACCAACGTGGCCAGCAACTCCGATCGCGGCGCGCTGCCGGATCTGACCCTGCGTTATGGCTGGAAGGGTGACTGGGGCACCTTCGGCGTCGGCGGCGTGGTCCGCCAGCTCAAGGTCGACAACCAGACCACCGGTGCCGATGCGGACAAGATCGCCGGCGGCCTCACCCTGGGCGGCAAGTGGGTGATGGGCCCGACCGATACGCTGCACTACCAGGTCACCGGTGGCGAAGGCATCGCACGTTACATCGGCCTGGGCGTCACCGCCGATACCGCGTATGACATCGCCCGCGACGAACTCAACCCGACCGGCGTGCTGGCCGGCTATGTGGGCTGGCGCCATGCCTTTACTCCGAAGCTGCGCACCAACCTGATCTACGCGCGCAGCGATTACGACAACGACGGCAGCCTTGGCCCGCTGGTCACCAAGAGCGTGCAGAGCATCCGCGGCAACGTGTTCTACACACCAATGCCCAAGGTCGATGTCGGCGCCGAGCTGATGTACGGCGTGCGCGAGATCGAGGATGGCCGCAAGGGCGATATCAGCCGCCTGCAGTTCACGACGAAATACAGCTTCTAAAAGAAAAAACGATTGCCGGTGTACAGCCGGCACAACACAACGATTGCTTCGGAGGGGAAGCGTCTTATGTCCACCACACCCGCACCAACAAAAGCCCAACTTACCCAGGGACACAAGAAGGTCATCTTCGCGTCCAGCCTGGGGACCGTCTTCGAGTGGTACGACTTCTTCCTGTACGGCTCGCTCGCCGCGATCATCGCCAAGCAGTTCTTCAGCGGCGTCAATGAAACCACGGGCATGATCTTCGCCCTGCTGGCGTTCGCGGCCGGCTTCTTCGTGCGCCCGTTCGGCGCGGCCTTCTTCGGCAGCCTCGGTGACCGGATCGGCCGTAAGTACACCTTCCTGGTCACGATCCTGATCATGGGCATCTCGACCTTCCTGGTCGGCGTGCTGCCCAACTATGCGTCGATCGGTTTCGCCGCCCCGGTGATCCTGATCATCCTGCGTCTGGCCCAGGGCCTGGCGATGGGTGGCGAATACGGTGGCGCGGCGACCTATGTCGCCGAGCATGCGCCGGCCGACAAGCGTGGCCTGTACACCAGCTTCATCCAGTGCACCGCGACGCTTGGCCTGTTCATGTCGCTGCTGATCATCCTGGCCTGCCGTTACTTCCTGGGCAATGAAGCGTTCGAAGCCTGGGGCTGGCGTATTCCGTTCCTGGTCTCGATCGTGCTGCTGGGCATCTCGGTGTGGATCCGCCTGCAGCTGAGCGAATCCCCGCTGTTCCAGCAGATGAAGGCCGAAGGCAAGGGCTCCAAGACCCCGTTCCGTGACAGCCTCAAGGACGGCAACCTCAAGCTGATGCTGTTGGTCCTGCTCGGCGCCGCAGCCGGCCAGGCCGTGGTGTGGTACGGCGGCCAGTTCTACGCGCTGTTCTTCCTGAGCAGCATGCTCAAGGTCGACGCCACCACCTCCTACCTGCTGATCGCCGCAGCGCTGGCGCTGGGCGTGCCGTTCTTCATCTTCTTCGGCTGGCTGTCGGACCGTATCGGCCGCAAGAAGATCATCCTGGCCGGCTGTCTGCTGGCTGCCATCACCTACATCCCGATCTTCAAGGGCCTGACCCACTTCGCCAACCCGGCCATCGAAGAAGCCCGCACCAACTCGCCGGCGCTGGTCAATGCCGA
>DMZT01000328.1:0-678 GCA_003484865.1 Stenotrophomonas sp. | reverse complement strand
CCGGCGCTGGTCAATGCCGACCCGAACACCTGCTCGTTCCAGTTCGATCCGGTCGGCCTGCGCAAGTTCACCAGCTCCTGCGACGTGGCCACCGCGGCCCTGACCAAAGCCGGTGTGCCCTATGAAGTGAAGCCGGCACCGGCCGGTACGCTGGCGACGGTCAACGTCGGGACCACCGCCGTGACCTCCTACGAGGCTGCAGGCCTGACCAAGGAAGAACTCAAGGCCAAGGGCGATGCCTTCGGCGGAGAGCTCAAGGGTGCGTTGGGTGCCGCCGGTTACCCGGCCAAGGCTGACAATGCGCGCATCAACATCCCCGGCACGATCTTCATGCTGTGGCTGCTGGTGCTGTACGTGACGATGGTCTATGGCCCGATCGCCGCCTACCTGGTCGAGCTGTTCCCGACGCGTATCCGCTACACCTCGATGTCGCTGCCGTACCACATCGGCAACGGCTGGTTCGGTGGCTTCCTGCCGGCGATTTCCTTCGCGCTGGTGGCCGGTACCGGCAACCTCTACTACGGCCTGTGGTACCCGATCATCATCGCGTTGATGACGGTCGTGGTGGGCGGCCTGTTCCTGCATGAAACCAAGGATGTGGACATCACCAAGTAGCGGTGCGCCACGGCATGACGAAGGGGCCGCGATCCGAATCACGGCCCTTTCTGTTTCCGGGGT
>DMZT01000331.1 GCA_003484865.1 Stenotrophomonas sp. | reverse complement strand
GACCCCGCTGTGTGCCGCGTTCTCCAGCGCTGGACAGTCACTGCCCGCAAAGCAGGCGCCGCCGCCCACCGAACTGGAGACCGCGCAGGTGCAGGGCACCGTGTACGACGCACGCCGCGAGGACACCGCCACCCGGATCGTGGTCGACGCTGAAGCGCTGCGCCAGTACGGCGACATCGGTCTGGTGGACGCGCTCAAACGCCTGCCCGGCATTACCGTCGGCACGGGTGCGCCCGGCCGCAGCGGCACGCTGTCATTGCGGGGGTTGGGTGCGGGCTATACCCAGATCCTGCTCAACGGCCAGAAAGCGCCCGCCGGGTTCGACCTGGACTCGCTCACGCCGGAGATGGTCGAGCGCGTGGAGATCATCCGCGCACCCACCGCCGACCAGCGCGCCGAAGCGATCGCCGGCTCGATCAACATCGTGCTGGCCGCAGGCGCGCGAAAGGACAGCGGGCAGCTGTCGGTGGCCTGGGGCAACAGCAACGGCCGGAACACGCCCTCGGTCAGCTGGCAGCGCAACCGGCGCGCCGACCACCGCAGCAGCGCGATCACGGCGACCGCATCGCGCCGCGAGTTCCTGGTCGAGGAAACCGGTACCGAGCGTGCATGGAATCGGCAGGGAACACCGACCACCCTGCGTGACACCTCCCTGCGCGCCAGCGGAAACCGCGATGTGCTCTCACTGGCCCCCAGCCTCGAAGCGACGCTGGAGAACGGCGATATCTTCGCGCTGCAGGGCTTCGCCGATGCGAGCCGGTTCAACCGCATCACCGACATCGACTGGGCCACCACGCTCGGCGCCCCACTACAGACCACCCGCTATCAACAACGCACGCGTATCGACGTGGCGCAGGCCAATGGCAGCATGACGTGGACGCGGGCGTTCGAACGGGGCGGCACGTTCACCACCAAGCTGCGCCTGGGCGGCAACCGCGAGCGCTACGCCTATCGCGAACAGGGCCAGGCAGCGGATGGGCGACAGAACCTGGAGGACCACACCGACGCGCGGTTGACCGTGGGCGATCTGAACAGCAGTGGCAAGTACACGCTAACCGCCCGCGGGCGGCATGCGCTGCAGCTCGGCTGGGAGGGCAGCGAGGATCGCCGCGATGAAACACGCGTGCAGCAGCTGTTGCCTGTCCACGAGGGCGGCGTGGTGGCGATCAGCGACCTGGCTTTCGACGCGCGCATCCGTCGCCTGGCGCTGTACGTGCAGGATGACATCTCGCTGAGCGAGCGCTGGTCCCTCTATGCCGGCGCACGCTGGGAACAGATCGATACCCGCAGTGACGGCAGCAGCTTCAGCGGCATTCAGCGCCGTGACCAGGTGCTCTCACCGGTGTTGCAGTCACTCTGGAAAATGCCCGGCACCCGGGGCGACCAGCTGCGCGTCGCGCTGACCCGGACCTATCGCTCGCCTACGCTGGCTTCGCTGATCCCGCGCCCGTACACCTCCACCAACAACCGCCCGCTCAACCCCGACGAACGCGGCAACCCGGCGCTGCGGCCCGAACTGGCGACCGGCGTGGACCTGTCCTACGAAACCTACGGCAAGGACGGCGCGCAGCTCAGCATCGGCGGTTATGCGCGCCGGATCAGTGAGGTGATCCGCACCGAAACACATCTGCAGGACGGTCGCTGGGTGGCCACGCCGGTCAACGGCGGCACTGCGATGACCTGGGGGCTGGAGATGGATACGGCATTCCGTCTGCCGCAGCTGATCGCAGGCGCGCCGGCCGTGGCGGTGCGTTTCAATGCGACCGCCAACGATTCGCGCGTGGATGATGTGCCCGGTCCGGACAACCGGCTTGATGAGCAGGTGCGCTTCAGCGGCACCTTGGGCGCGGATTACGAGATCCGCACCGGCTGGACGGTCGGCGGCAGTTACACCTACCGCACCGGCGGCACGGTGCAGGTCAGCCCCGGCCAGTTCGAGATCAGTGCGTACGGGCGCGAGTTGGACCTGTACTCGCTGTGGTCGCTGCGCGCAGGCAGCAAGCTGCGGCTGAGCCTCAACAACGCGCTGCACCGGGCGCTGCACACGGGGCAGGAGCGGGTCAGCGAAGACGGTACCGAGCAGCTGCGGCGCCAGCGCAGGGCATCCCCGCTGCTGCGCCTGCAGCTGGAACTGCCGCTCTAGCCCGGCTCAGCCCGGCTGGCGGCTGGCCTCACCTACCGCCGGCAGCGCACGCGCGCGGCCCGGCTTGCTCGGGAAGGCATGGCGCACGATCCGCCACATCACCTGGCCGAACTGCCGCGGCAGCGAACCGGTGTTGTAGTGCTGGCCGTAGCGCGCGCAGATGTCCTTCACTTCGACCGCGATCGCCGCGTAGCGGTTGGCCGGGATGTCGGGGTAGAAGTGATGCTCGATCTGGTGGCTGAGGTTGCCCGACATGACGTTCATCAGCTTGCCGCCGGTCAGGTTGGATGAGCCGCGCAGCTGGCGCAGGTACCAGTGGCCACGGGTCTCATCACGCACGCATTCCTTCGGGAAGGTTTCGGCCTCGGCGGTGAAGTGGCCGCAGAAGATGATCACGTAGGTCCACACGTTGCGGATGAGGTTGGCGACCACGTTGCCCAGCAGCACCGGCAGGAAGAAGGGGCCGGCCAGCGCCGGGAACAGCAGGTAGTCCTTGAACATCTGCTTGCCCATCTTGCGGCCGACCGGGCGGAACTGCCTGCCCAGCTGCTTGAGCGTCATTTTGCCGGCAAACACGCGGCCCAGGCGCAGGTCCTGGATCGCGATGCCCCATTCGAACAGCAGCGCGAACACCACCGCGACCACCGGCTGCATCAGGTAGAACGGGCGCCAGCGCTGCTCGGGGAAAATGCGCAGCAGCCCGTAACCGATATCGTCGTCCAACCCGCGCACATTGGTGTAGGTGTGGTGGCGGAAGTTGTGGGTCTTGCGCCAGGCGTCGGCGGTGCCGACGATATCCCACTCGTAGGTGCTCCCCTGCAGCTGCGGATCGCCCATCCAGTCGTACTGGCCATGGATGACGTTGTGCGCCAGCTCCATGTTTTCCAGGATCTTGGACAGCGCCAGCATCACCACGCCGGCAATCCACGCCGGGATCAGCACGCTGTGCACGAAGGCAC
>DMZT01000329.1:2812-3451 GCA_003484865.1 Stenotrophomonas sp. | reverse complement strand
CAGCGGCCGGCACTACCCGCCGTTACTGGGCGTCAGTTGCAGGCCTTGCCCTCGACCTTCATCTGCGCGGCGAACATCGGCACCTGGGCGATCTTGCCGGCAGCCGCCTGCTTCTTGGCGTCTTCCAGGTAGATGCGCGACTGGCCCTGCCCATCGAGTTCCGGCTTGGTGGTAACCGGCATCCGCCACACGCGCACCACCGCCTGCTGCGCCGGGCAGGAGGCATTCGGCACGCGGATCACATCATTGAGCTTCCAGCCCTTGGCTTCGCTGGGCTGCGCCTTCTCGTAATCGACGAAGCGGGCACGCGGCTGGCACTGCTCGCTGGTGCGGACCACGGCGAATTTGTACGGCTGTGCCGCCTCGCCGGTGAACACGCCTTCCAGCCGTGCGCAGGCTTCGGGAATCTGGCGCAGCGTGTGGGCCGCGCCTACCGCCTGCGGTGTGCCGGCGGCGCGCTGCAGCTCGGGGGTTTCGGCGGCGAAGGCGGACACGGCGGGCAACAGGGCCAGCCACAACAGATGACGGGGGGACATGGCAGGACTCCAACGGCGGGGGATGGGCCGAGGCTGCCAGTGGATGGCTGAACGGCGTGGCAAAGGCGGCCCTTCGTCCGGATCTGCGTGGTTGCCGGCCAGC
>DMZT01000329.1:0-2614 GCA_003484865.1 Stenotrophomonas sp. | reverse complement strand
CCAGCGGCCGGCACTACCTCCGTCGTTGGCGATCCGGGCACGCACGCGCAGTTTGAAATCCTTGCTGGCATGCATCGAGGATTTACCCGCATACTCCGGCCACCAGGGATTGCTGAACACCGCCACACGCTTGAAGACCGGCACGGTCTGAACGGGTTGGTTCATGGTTGCAGCCTGTTGTGCCCCCGCGTGGAGACGTTCATCCGTTCACTGGATGTCATTCCATCACCCGGGAGGGGACATGCTGGAACGTTACGGGCTTTCTCTGGCGCTGTTCTGCGCCATCCTCGCGATTCTCTACGGCATCGTGTCGGCACGCTGGATCCTCCGGCAACCGGCTGGCAATGCCCGCATGCAGGAAATCGCCGCCGCCATCCAGGAAGGCGCGCGCGCCTATCTCAACCGTCAATACCTGACCATCGCCATCGCCGGTGCCGTGCTGTTCGTGCTGGTTGGCCTCTTCCTCAGCTGGTACACCGCGATCGGCTTCGCGATCGGTGCCGTGCTGTCCGGCGCGGCCGGCTACATCGGCATGAACGTTTCGGTGCGTGCCAACGTGCGCACGGCCGAGGCTGCCCGCAACGGCCTGAGTGCGGCCATGGATGTGGCCTTCCGCGGCGGTGCGATCACCGGCATGCTGGTGGTCGGGCTGGGCCTGCTGGGCGTGGCTGGCTACTACGCGCTGCTGCTGCGACTCGGGCTGGATGTGGCGCAGACGCTGCACGCCCTGGTCGGGCTAGCGTTCGGCTCGTCGCTGATCTCGATCTTCGCGCGGCTGGGCGGTGGCATCTTCACAAAGGGCGCCGATGTCGGCGCGGACCTGGTCGGCAAGGTCGAAGCCGGCATCCCCGAGGATGACCCGCGCAACCCGGCGGTGATCGCCGACAACGTGGGCGACAACGTCGGCGACTGTGCCGGCATGGCCGCCGACCTGTTTGAAACCTACGCCGTCACCGTGATCGCCACGATGCTGCTCGGCAACCTGATGATCGCCGAGGCCGGTGCGAATGCGGTGCTGTATCCGCTGGTGCTGGGCGGCGTATCGATCATTGCCTCCATCGTCGGCGCGCTGTTCGTCAAGGTGAAGCCCGGTGGCTCGATCATGGGCGCGCTGTACAAGGGCGTGATCGTGTCCGGTGTCCTGGCCGCCATCGCGTTCTACCCGATCACCACCCAGCTGATGCCCGACAACGCGCACGGTGCGCTGAACCTGTATTTCTGCGCCTTGATCGGGCTGGTGCTGACCGGGCTGATCGTGTGGATCACCGAGTACTACACCGGCACCCAGTACAAACCGGTGCAGCACGTGGCGCAGGCCTCCACCACCGGGCACGGCACCAACATCATCGCCGGCCTTGGTGTCTCGATGAAGTCCACCGCCCTGCCGGTGATCGCGGTGTGCGTGGCAATCTGGCTGGCGCACTACTTTGGTGGCCTGTACGGCATCGCCATCGCCGCGACCGCGATGCTCTCGATGGCCGGCATGATCGTGGCGCTGGACGCTTACGGTCCGATCACCGACAACGCCGGCGGCATCGCCGAGATGGCCGAACTGCCGCCGGAAATCCGCGACATCACCGATCCCCTCGATGCCGTCGGCAACACCACCAAGGCGGTGACCAAGGGCTACGCGATCGGCTCGGCCGCCCTAGCCGCGCTGGTGCTGTTCGCCGATTACACCCACAACCTGCAGGCGGCCAATCCCGGCGAGGTCTTCGCCTTCGACCTGTCCAACCATGAGGTGATCATCGGCCTGCTGATCGGCGGCCTGATTCCCTATCTGTTCGGCGCGATGGCGATGGAAGCGGTGGGTCGTGCGGCGGGCGCGGTGGTGGAGGAAGTACGCCGCCAGTTCCGCGAGATTCCCGGAATCATGGACGGCACCGGCAAACCGCAGTACGACCGCGCGGTGGACCTGCTGACCCGCTCGGCGATCCGCGAAATGATCATCCCGTCATTGCTGCCGGTCGCGGTGCCGGTGGTGGTCGGCCTGCTGCTCGGGCCGCGCGCACTCGGCGGCCTGCTGATCGGTACCATCGTCACCGGCCTGTTCGTGGCGATCTCGATGACCACCGGCGGCGGTGCGTGGGACAACGCCAAGAAGTACATCGAGGATGGCCACTTCGGCGGCAAGGGCAGCGAGGCACACAAGGCCGCGGTCACCGGCGATACCGTCGGTGATCCCTACAAGGACACCGCCGGCCCGGCGATCAACCCGCTGATCAAGATCATCAACATCGTGGCATTGCTGCTGGTGCCACTGCTCTGAGGCAGGACGGACGCGCTGGCCTCATGCCAGCGCGTCCGTGCCGCGCGTGTGACACCCGCTTCAGCGCCGCAGGAGAACGAACGTCACCGGCACCATCACCTCCACCGGGTCGCCGGTGATCTCCGCTGGCGGTGGCGGCAACGGGCTGCCGCGCCGCACCGTGGCCAACGTTTCCTCGTCCAGCAGCGGATGGCCGCTGCTCTGGCCCAGCCGGATGTTGGAGGCGTTGCCCTGCCGGTCCACCGAGAAGCGCACATGGGCCACACCCTGCTGGCGCAGACGCTCGGCCTGGCGCGGGTAGCGGCGGTACTGTTCCAGATGGCCCAGCAGCAGGCCCTGCCAGGT
>DMZT01000330.1 GCA_003484865.1 Stenotrophomonas sp. | reverse complement strand
GCGGTTGATGTTCGTCGCCTGCCACCCAGTGCTGGCGGCCGATGCGCGCGTGGCATTGACGCTGCGGCTGCTTGGCGGGCTGACCACCGAGGAAATCGCGCGCGCCTTCCTCGCCCCGGAGCCGACCATCGCCCAGCGCATCGTGCGCGCCAAACGCACGCTGGCGCAGAAGCAGGTGCCGTTCGAAGTGCCACGCCAGGCGGCGCTGCCCGAGCGGTTGGCCTCGGTGCTGGAGGTGGTCTACCTGATCTTCAACGAAGGCTATGCCGCCAGTGCGGGCGATGACTGGATGCGCCCGGCATTGTGCGATGAAGCGCTGCGGCTGGGCCGCGTGCTGGCCGGCCGGCTGCCGACCTGGCCGCAGGTGCAGGGTCTGCTCGCGTTGATGGAACTGCAGGCATCGCGCACCGCCGCGCGTACGGATGCGACCGGCACACCGATCCTGCTGCCCGACCAGGACCGCACGCGCTGGGACTGGCTGCAGATCGCCCGTGGCCAGGCGGCCCTGCAGCAAGCGATTGCGCTGGGCGGTGGCGACGACGGCTATGCACTGCAGGCGGCCATCGCCGAGTGCCATGCGCGTGCACGCCGCGCCGAAGACACCGACTGGGCGCGGATGACCGTGTTGTACGCGCGGCTGGCCCAGCGCCAGCCCTCGCCAGTGATCGCGCTGAACCACGCGGTCGCCTTGTCGCGGGCACAGGGTGCGGCCGCCGCATGGCCCCTGGTCGATGCGCTCGGGGACGATGCGCGGTTGCGCGACTACGCGCCGCTGGCCGCGGTGCAGGGTGATCTGTTGGCCCAGCTGGGCCGGCACGACGAAGCGCGCGCGGCCTTCGCGCGTGCAGCCGCACTGACCGCCAACGCACGTGAGAAGGCGCTGCTGCTGGCTCGCGCGGCCGCTGTGTAGACCGGCACTGCACCGCACGGCAGCTCTGGCCTACACTCGGGCGATTGTCGGTCAGTCATGAGGTGCAGCGTGAAGCGTGTGGTAATCAGCCTGTTGGCGTTGTCGGTGTCGTCGGCCTTGATGGCCGCCACCCCCAAATTCGATGGCGCGCGGATCTCCGCCGACGTCAAGGAACTGGCGTCGGATGCCTATGAAGGCCGCTCGCCGGCCACGGCCGGTGAAGAGAAGACCATTGCGTTCCTGAGCAAGCAGTTCGCAGCGGCGGGCCTGCAGCCGGGCGGCGACCTCAAGGATGGCAAGCGCCTGTGGACCCAGGCCGTGCCGCTGCTCAAGGGCGATATCGTCGGCACCCCGAGCCTCTCGCTGAGCAGCAAAGGCACGCCGCAGACGCTGAGCCAGGGCAAGGAAATCGCCGTGCGTGCCGCCATGAACGGTGCCAGCGAAGTGGATATCAAGAACGCGCCGCTGGTCTTCCTCGGCTACGGCGTCAAGGCCGGCGAGCGCAACTGGGACGATTTCAAGGGCGTGGACCTGAAGGGCAAGATCGCGGTCGTGCTGATCAACGATCCGGACTTCGAAACCGGCCAGGGCGATTTCGACGGCAAGGGCATGACCTACTACGGCCGTTGGACCTACAAGTACGAAGAAGGCGCGCGCCAGGGCGCCCTCGGCGTGCTGATCGTGCACGAGACCGCACCGGCCTCGTATGGCTGGGCCACCGTGGCCGGCTCCAACACCAACACCATGTTCGACGTGGTCCGCGACAATCCGGCCGACGCGCATCCGCTGCTGGAAGGCTGGATCCAGCGCGATCTGGCGGTGGAACTGTTCAAGCGCTCGGGCCTGGATTTCGAGGCGCTCAAGAAGCAGGCGCAAACCCGTGACTTCAAGCCGGTCGAGCTGAAGGGCGAGACCTTCTCGGCCAAGTACGCGGTCAAGACCGAGGTGATCACCTCGCACAACGTGGCCGCGCGCCTGGAAGGCAGCACGCATCCGGATGAGACCGTGATCTACAGCGCGCACTGGGATCACATCGGGGTGGGCAAGCCGGACGCGAACGGTGACACCATCTTCAACGGTGCGCTGGACAACGCCAGCGGCACCGCCTCGCTGGTCGAACTGGCCCGCGGCTTTGCCAAGGCCAAGCGCCCGGAGCGTTCGGTGCTGTTCCTGGCCGTCACCGCCGAGGAAAAGGGCCTGCTCGGCTCGGAGTACTACGCCACCCACCCGCTGTATCCGCTGGGCAAGACCGTGGCGCTGATCAACATGGATGGCATGGCGCCCTTCAGTCCCTCGCGTGACTTCGGCATCTACGGCTCGGCCAAGCTGGAACTGCTGGACCAGCTCAAGGACGTCGCCAAGGGCTGGGACATCCGCTATACGCCGGATCCCAAGCCGGAAGCCGGCCTGTTCTTCCGCTCCGATCACTTCCCGTTCGCCAAGCGTGGCGTGCCGGCGGTGTCGTACTCGGCGGGCCAGGATTGGGTGGAAGGCGGCGTCGCCGCTGGCAAGGCGGCGTCGGATGACTACACCGCCAAGCGCTATCACCAGCAGGGGGACGAATGGCAGCCGGACTGGACCTTCGCCGGTGCCTCGCGCGATCTGGAAGTGCTGTACACGCTGGGCAACCAGCTGGCCAATTCGCGCGCCTGGCCGAACTGGAGTGAAGATTCCCAGTTCCGCGCCCCGCGTGATGCCAGCGCCGCCGAGCGAAAATAAGACCGCGTCCGGCCGGCACGCCGGCCGGACCCCGCTGTAGAGCCACGCCA
>DMZT01000172.1 GCA_003484865.1 Stenotrophomonas sp. | reverse complement strand
GTGTCGGTTGTCTTGCAGCGGTGCGTGCGGACCCTGAGGGGTTCGCCGCCACGCATGCCGGCCACGATGCGCTTCACCAGCGCGTGGCCGCGCTGGCCGGCTACGGTCATTTCGTCTCCCCGTTCGAGCCGTTCGGGACCGACCCGATAGTGCCGCTGCCCGTCTTTCAGCCGGTGCTCGATCCGCTCTCAGCCCACGCACTTGCGCATGTGCGGGGCCACAGTGGCACCGCACTTGCCGGTGCCTGCGCGGACATCCTCAGTGGTCGGGCGATGACGGGGCAGGGCGATACGCTGATCACCAGCATGATCGGCGCGGCGATGGTGGAGAGCAACGCGCGGCTGCTGGCGGACATGCTGGTTGAACTGCCCGCCGACGCTGCACTGCCTGCAGTCTGCGCGGCGGCACTGGCGCCGATGACGGCCGGCCAGCAGAGCCTGTGCACGGCGATGCGCGGTGAGTTCGCGTTGGCTGGGGCGGGCGTGCGGCCGTCCACTGGGAACCCGGACGGCCATCGCCTGTTGCTGGATGTGCCGCGCACTCTGGCGCGCATGGCGCCCCGCTATGCGTGGGCGTGCGCCGCCAGTGCAGAACTGGTGGCAGCGCGCGACGCGCCCACGCCCATTCCCGCGCCCGCGCAGGATCGCTTTGCCTGCATCGCCAATCCACTGGGCTGTGCCGTGGCCAACATCGGCGGGCCGGACATGCGGCAGTATGCTGGCCGGCCGCAGGACGCCGCGGCGATGCTGCGCCTGGTCGCCGCGCAGCGCTGGCTGCGGCAGCAGCCCACGACGTCGTCGGAGACGCTGAAGCGCTTGCCCGAGGCGCTGCGTTCGCCCACCCGCACGCCGGTGCTCAGCGACGATGGCCAGTGGCTGCAGGTGGAGCGGCGCGTGGTGATGGACGAGGCCGGGCCGACGCTGCAGGTGCCGATGCGCGCGCCCGCACGATAAGGGGCGTGCGGCGACGCGGTGCTTACCGATCCTGCGCCGGGGCGAAGGGGTCGAAGTCGCTGCCATCACCCACCGTCTCCAGCGTCCAGCGGCGTGGCGAGGTGAGGGTCTCCCAGCGCACGGTGTCCTGGTCCGATTCGATGCTGCCTTCGGCATGGCGCACGCGGCGGGTCGAGTAATTGATGCTCAGGCTTTCGGTCTGACCGGAGTTGCGCATCATCGAGTCGCGGTCATAGCCGATCAATGCGAAGGCACCGTTCTGCCAGCGGAAGGTGTAGCTGGCAGAACCGGTGGACCAGCTGCCAGCGTTGGAGAAGAAGAACAGCGTGGTGCGCAGTGTGCCGCCCACGATCGAGACGCCGTCGCCGTCTTCAAACACATCCGACAGGTTCGGCGCCTCGTGACGGGTGATCAGCGTGTGGTTCTGCGCAGCGAGCGTGTAGCCGGCCGGCGTGGCCCAGGCGATGGCGAGCATGCGTGGATTGCTGTCCAGCGGGCTGATGCCGAAGCCATCGTGTTCGACGATGTTGCGCGCGTCCTGCTGGCGCAGCACCAGAACGAGATCATCGCGCTTGTCGCCGTTGAGATCGCCACGCAGCTGCTGATCGATGCGCCAGCCGGACGGCACGAAGCCCTCGGCTTTGGCCGCGTGAGCCGGCAGGACCGGATAGTCGACCGGCGGGATCCGCAGCTCCTGTGCGGCGGCGGGCAGGACGACGAACAGCAATGGGGTCAGCAGCAGGCGCAGGCGCATGGTCTTCCGTGGCGTGAATCCGGCGCGCGAGCATAGCAGCGCGCCAAGTCTCACCCTGCGCGCTGGCGCGCCTCGGGCTTGAGACGCAGGTACACCTGCTTGCGCACGCGGGCGATGACCTCGCCGTTCGCATCGACAATATCATTGCTGAACCAGTGCAGGTACTTTTCCCCGCTGGCCGTGGCGGCACGCAGTTGATCCAGCAGCGCCTCGTCCAGCCGGAACTCGGCAACCACCGTCCCGCGGCCCGGCTTGAGGAATTCGATCTCCCCCGCACGGTCCCAGACGTAGTAGTCGCGCCCCAGGTTCTGCATCACGGTGAGCATCCAGAACGGATCGGTCATCGCGAACAGGCTGCCACCGAAGTGGGTACCCACGTAGTTGCGGTTCCACGGGCGCATGCGCAGTTCGACGCGCACATGGCGATAATCCGGACTGACCGTTGTCACGTGGATGCCCGTGAACAGGAACGGCGGCCACAGGTTGAGGCCAAGGCGGAAGACGGAGGCCTTCATTCGGAGTGCATCTCAGTGCTGAGGGTGACGGGAGTCTACCATTCGCCTGCGTATGGGTGCCGTGGGCGTATCAGCCCAGCCCGCCATCATCGACCGCATACCCATTCCGTCCGGCGGCCTTGGCCTGGTACAGCGCGGCATCGGCGCCTTCGAAGAAGTGCCGCGGCTCGGTGCCGGGCGTCGGCACCCGGGTGAACACGCCGACGGTGACCGTGATGTGCGTGGTCGTGCCGCGGCCGGCGGGAATTTCCAGCGCCTGCGCCCGTGCGACCAGGTCCTGCACCACCTGCACTGCGCCTTCCGGCGTGGTGTCGGGCAGGATCAGCGCGAACTCGTCGCCGCCAAAGCGCGCGGCCATGTCGCGCGGCCGGCGCGCGTGCGCCCGGATCTCCTGCGCGATCCGGCGCAGC
>DMZT01000497.1:767-2805 GCA_003484865.1 Stenotrophomonas sp. | reverse complement strand
GTACCCGACAGACCCCTCGGGCGTCCTGCGCCGGGGCGCCCGGGCCGTGTCCGGACAGGCAGTCATTGGGCCGCGGTTGTGCCACGGGTATTGATAGGAGACGAATTAGTAGTATCCTATCTATTCTGATGAACCGATCCCTCGACGAACGTACCCAGCTGCAGATGCAGCTCAGTTCCGGCCTGCTATACGCAGGGCGGCAGTGGCAGCGCCTGGCCGACCAGGCCCTGGGCAGCTACGGCATTTCCGCTGCCTGCACCATGCCGCTGCTGATGATCGGGCGCGCCGGCGGGGGTATCCGCCAGGTGGCGCTGGCCCACCAGCTGGGCATGGAAGGCCCTTCGCTGGTACGCCTGCTGGACAAGCTGGCCGCCAGCGACCTGGTCCGCCGCGAATGCGATGCCAGCGACCGCCGCGCCAACCTGCTGTGGCTGACCGACAAGGGCGAGGCCCTGGTCAGCCAGCTGGAGACCCAGTTGATCGGGCTGCGCCAGGACGTGTTCGGCGCGTTGACCCTGGATGAACTGCGCACCGTGCTGAAGCTGTGGCAGCTGCTGGCCGATGCTGCCGACCGCGTGACGTAAGCCTGCTCTCCCGTTGTACGGCCCGGTGTCGTACTGCGACGGCATGACGTACGACGACCCACGGTCGTCGCCTACCTTTTTCCAGTGAACCCTCTGCCTCGATGTACGGTGAATTCAGTCTCTATGGTGTGTTCGTCCCGACCCTGCTCGGGCTGATGCTGCTTGCCTACCTGCTCAAGAGCGGGTTGCGCGTGGTCCTGCAGCGCACCGGCGCCTACCGCCACATCTGGCACCCCGCCCTGTTCAACCTGGCCGTGTACGTGATCGTGCTCGGCGGGTTGTTTTCCCTGATGCGTTGGATGCAATCGTGAACAAGATCCTCAAGCAGACATTCCCGGTCGTATTGACCGCCGTGGCCGTAGTGGCCGCCGTGCTGGTGCTGCGCCACCTGTGGGCCTATTACATGGATGAGCCGTGGACGCGCGATGCGCACGTCAGTGCCGACGTGGTCCAGGTCGCGCCGGACGTGTCCGGGCTGGTGGAGGCAGTGAAGGTGGCCGACAACCAGCCGGTCAAGCGCGGTGACGTGCTGTTCGTGGTCGATCGCGCGCGCTATGAGATCGCGCTGGAGCAGTCCCAGGCCGCTTTGGGCGAGCGCCGCGCCACGCTGGACCAGCTGCGCCGCGAGATAGCCCGCGACCGCAGCCTGCAGGATCTGGTCGCCGCCGAGGACGCCGAAGTGCGCCGGGCCAAGCTGCTCGCCGCGCAGGCTTCGATGGCCACCGCGCAGGCGGCCGTGGATCTGGCCAAGCTCAATCTGGCCCGCACCGAAGTGCGCAGCCCCAGCGATGGCCACGTCAACGACCGCACCGTGCGTGCCGGCGACTACGTGACCGCCGGGCGGCCGGTGATGGCCGTGCTCGATACCGGCTCGTTCCGCGTGGACGGCTACTTCGAGGAAACCCGCCTGCAGGGCGTGCATGCCGGGCAGAAGGTCGACATCCGCCTGATGGGCGAAGGGCAGCCGCTGCAGGGCCACGTGCAGAGCATCGCCGCCGGCATCGAAGACCGTTACCGCAGCGAAGGCAGCAGCCTGCTGCCGAACGTGACCCCGGCCTTCGACTGGGTGCGGCTGGCCCAGCGCATCCCGGTGCGCATCCATATCGACCGCGTGCCGGCCGGCGTCAACCTGATCGCCGGGCGTACCGCCACGGTCACCATCCAGCCGGACACCGCCCCGGCCACGCCGGCGCAACCGGCACGGACGGCGCTGTGAACCGCCCGGCGCTGCACCGCATCGCCCTGGGGTTGGCCCTGACCACGCTGGCCGCGTGCCGCACGGTCGGCCCGGACTATGCGGTGCCGGCCGGGTCTGCCTTCCAGCGGCCGGAGGCGAATGCCGCCTTCCTCGAGACCGGTAACCCGCAGGTCGCCGCTGGGGCCGCGCTGCCCGCGCGCTGGTGGGAGCTGTACCAGGACGACACCCTCAATGCGCTGGTGCAGCAGGCGCTGCG
>DMZT01000497.1:0-612 GCA_003484865.1 Stenotrophomonas sp. | reverse complement strand
TGGTGCAGCAGGCGCTGCGCGACAACGTGGAGCTGAAGGTGGCCGATGCCAACCTGCGCCGCGCCGCGGCCTTGTACGAGCAGGCGCTGGATGCCGGTGGCTTCGACTACGAGGCCGAGGCCGGCGTGAGCCGCGCGCAGCTGTCCGCCGAATCGTTCCTGCTGGAGCACGAACTGCCGCCGATCAACCTGGCCGACGGCAAGTTCGCGGTGTCCTATCAGTTCGATCTGTTCGGCAAGCTCAAGCGCGCCTCCGAGGCCGCGCATGCCGACGAGCAGGCCACCGCCGCCGCGATGGACCTGGCGCGCGTGTCGCTGGTGGCGCAGGTGGCCGGCAGCTACGTCGACATCTGCCACGCCAACCACGAGCTGCACGTGGCCGAGCACTCGCTGCAGCTGCAGCAGCGCAGCCGCGAGGTCACCCAGCGCCTGATCACGGCCGGCCGCGGCACTCCGCCGGAGCTGGCCCGCGCCAACGCCCAGGTGGCGATGCTGCAGGCCGCGCTGCCGCCGCTGCGCGCGCACCGCCA
This sequence comes from Stenotrophomonas sp., assembly GCA_003484865.1. GTDB lineage: Bacteria > Pseudomonadota > Gammaproteobacteria > Xanthomonadales > Xanthomonadaceae > Stenotrophomonas. The sequence goes on along the minus strand of DMZT01000497.1, from coordinate 83 downwards.
AGCCTCCGAATACCAGCTGGCCGCCCTGCTCGGCCGCACCCCGGGGCAACTGCCCGAGGGCGTGAGCGACTGCAGCCAGGCCC
>DMZT01000163.1:2828-3163 GCA_003484865.1 Stenotrophomonas sp. | reverse complement strand
TGCTTCGGTGGCCGTGTCGGCGCCGGCCTCGGCCGGTACCGCATCGGTGTTGGCCACATCGGCGGCCGGTGCCGCCGCCGGGGCGACCTCGACGCTGACCGGTGCGCTGTCGCGTGCCGGCTTGCCGGCACAGGCGCTCAGGGCCAGCGCCAGCACAAGGAGGGGGAGGGTGCGTATGACGTTCATGTCAGCTCGCCGCAGAAAGGGCATGGAAATCCAGGGTGGGTGCCAGCCGGTAGGCGGCACTGAGGTCGGTGAAACCGTCCGGGCTGCCGACGATCGTCGGCGTTGTCCCGTTTGCACGCAGGCGCGCGGCCAGCTCGGCCAGCAGCGCC
>DMZT01000163.1:0-2512 GCA_003484865.1 Stenotrophomonas sp. | reverse complement strand
TCCAGCGCGGTCAGCGAGGGCCACAGGGCCGTCACCGCCGCGCGGTCGAGCGGCCCGCTGAACACCAGCGAGCTGCCGTTGCGCTGCACGCTGGCGTTGTTACTTGCCACGCGGGGCCTGCCCGGCCTGCATGCTGCCGTTGCGCAGTTCGGTGGCCACCTGCTGGATCGACTTCTGGCGCAGGGGGGCGTCGAACTGGGTCTTGAAGGTCTGCACGTAGGAGATGCCTTCGATCATCACATCGAAGATCTTCCACTGGCCGTTGACGTTGCGCATCAGGTAGTCGACCGGGGTCGGCTCGTTGCCGGCGCGGATCAGCTCGGTGGACACGCGCACGCCGCGGTTGCCCGGCAGCGGCGACTCGCTCTTCAGGCGGAAGGTCGGCTTGCCCTGGATCTCGAGCAGCGCCGAACCGTAGCGCTGCATCAGGTTGTCGGCCATCGCATCGGCGAACAGCTTGACGTCGGCATCGGACGCGCCGCGGCCGTGCACGCCCAGCACCAGGCGGGCGGCGTAGTCGCGGTCGAAGGTCTTGTTGAGCTCGCTGTTGATGAAGTCACGCAGCACGGCCGGGTTGGCCCGGAACTCGGTGCGGCGCTGCTGCAGCGAGGTCAGGATGCGGGTGCTGGCGTCCATCACGGCCTTGCTGGCCTGGCCCTGCTGGGCGGCAGCGGCCGCCGGGGCCGCCTGGGCGAAGGAGAGCGAGGGCGTGGCGGCGAGCAGGGCCGAGGCCAGCAGCGCCGGGATCAGGGTCTTTTTCATGGTTGCGGTTCCGTTGCAGGCGCGGGCGCGCCGTTGCCATCGTGGGAGTCAGCGCCACCGGTGTTGGCCGGACCGCTGAACATGTACTTGCCGACCAGCTGGAGCAGGTCCACCGCCGGCTGGGTGAAGACGATCTCGTCGCCGGACTTGAGCACGTCCGGATCTCCGCCCGGCTGCAGTCCGATATAGCTCTCGCCGAGCAAACCGCTGGTGAAGATGCCGGCCGAGGTGTCGGCGGGCAGATCCTTGAACTTGCCGTCGAGCTTGAGGGTCACGATCGAGTCGAACTTCTGGGGATCCAGTTCGATGCCCGAGACCTGGCCGATGGTGACGCCGCCGATCTTGACCGGGGCCTGCTTGCGCAGCTGGCCGATCTGGGTGAAGCGCGCCTTGAGTTCGTAGCCGCTGCCACCGGTGCCCCACCGTTGATTGGTGGAGGCCACGGCCAGCACCAGCAGCGAGGCCAGCGCCAGCAGCAGGAACGCGCCGACGGAAAATTCGAGTCTGGGACCGCGGATGGCCATGGGATATCTCACTGTTCTTTGTCAGGTGCCTGGACAGGTGTCCGGGCGGGAAGTCTTTGCGTACCGAAGAAGCGCACCGAAGAAGCGTACCGACCAACGGTCGGTACCTACTGGAACATCATGGCGGACAGCACGAAGTTGAAGACCAGCACCAGCAGCGAGGCGTTGACCACCGCACGCGTGGTGGCGACCGAGGTGCCTTCGATGGTGGGTTCGGCATGGAAACCGACATAGGAGGCCACCAGGGCCGCCGTGCCGCCGAAGATCGCCGACTTCAGCATCGCCACGCCGAAGTCGTCCCAGAAGTCCACGCTGTTGCTCAGCGCCGACCAGAACACGCCATTGTCCAGGCCGAGCACGTGCACGGCCTCGAAGTAGCTGGCACTGATCGCCAGTGAACAGAAGATGCCGGTCAGCAGCGGAACGGTCAGTACCGCCGCCCAGAAGCGCGGGGCAACGACCTTGGCGACCGGGTCGATCGCCATCAGCTCCAGGGCCTTGATCTGATCGGTGGCCCGCATCAGGCCCAGCTCGGCGGCGATCGAGCTGCCGGCGCGGCCGATGAACAGCAGCGCGGTCAGCACCGGGGCCAGTTCGCGGTACAGCGACAGGCCAAGCAGGGTGGACAAGGCGTCCGCAGCACCGAAGGTGGTCAGCGTGCGGTAACCCTGCAGGGTCAGCACCAGGCCCACGAAGGCACCGCCCACGGCGATGATCGGCAGCGAACGTGCGCCGATCTTGTAGATCTCGCGGGTCAGCTCGGCCAGGAAATCGGCGGTCGGCAGCGAGCCGCGCAGCACCGTCAGCGAGAACAGGCCGGCGCGACCGAGCGAGCGGGTGGCGTCAACGAACGGCATCAGGCAACCCTCGCACGCGGTGCGGCATCAAACGGGATCGGGCCGTCCGGCTCACCATGCAGGAACTGCCGCAGCAGCGGGTCCTGGCTGGATTCGAGCGCGGCCGGGCTGCCCTGGAACACGATGCCGCCGTTGGCGATCGCGATCACCTGGTCGCAGATCGGCAGGGTCTCGTGCACGTGGTGGCTGACGATGATGCTGGTCAGCCCCAGACTGTGGTTGAGGCGCTGGATCAGGCTCATGATCACGCCCGAGGCGATCGGGTCCAGCCCGGTCAGCGGCTCGTCGTAGATCATCAGCGGCGGGTCCAGTGCCAGCGCGCGGGCCAGGGCCACACGGCGCGCCATGCCGCCGGACAGCTCGCGCGGC
>DMZT01000168.1 GCA_003484865.1 Stenotrophomonas sp. | reverse complement strand
CCGGATGCGCCGGCAGCGCACCCGGATGTCCGGGAAGCCGTAGGTCACGACCGTTGGTCGTGACGCTCAGACGCTCAGCTGAAGTCGAAGTTCATCACCGGCCCCGCCGGGCCGACGAACTCACCCTGCACGTAGTCCACGCCGGCACTGAAGAGCAGGCTCATCGAGTTGGCATCGGCGACGAACTCGGCGATGGTCCGGATGTTGGCGGCCTGCGCACGCGCGGTGATCTCGCTGATCTTCTCGCTGTGCTCGCGGGTGCGGGCGAAGTCGGACGTGAAGTCGCGGTCCAGCTTGAGGAACTGCGGCTGGAAGTGCGCCAGCAGCTGGAACGAATCCAGCCCTGATCCGAACTGCTCCAGACCGATCCGGCAGCCCAGCGGGGCGACCGCGGCCAGGAACTGCTGGGCATTGCGCAGGTGGGTGAACACCTTGGCCTCCGGCGCGTGCAGCCACAGCTGTTCGCCCGGCACGCCCTGCGCCTCGAGTTCGCGCCGGAGCGTGGCGATCATCTGCGGGTCGTTGAACGACTCCGGGGTGATCTTCACCATCAGGTGGGTCACATGGCCCTCGCGCTTGCGCGCGGCGAGCATGCCGATCGCGTGGGTGACCACCCAGCGGTTGATGTCGGCCAGCAACCCGTGTTCCTCGGCAATGCCCAGGAAGGCCGTCGGGCTGAGCAGCTCGCCGTTGTGGTCCAGGCGCAGGTAGGCTTCGTAGAGCTCCAGCGCTTCGCCCTGCAGGTTGAGCACCGGCTGGTAATGCAGCTGGAAGCCATCGCCGGCCAAGGCCTGGCGGATGCGTGCCACCCAGTGCTGGATGCGTTCTTCTTCCACGCGATCCACCGCGGCCGGATCGAATACGCGGGTGGTGTTGCCCAGCTCCAGTGCCGCCTGGGTGCACTCGGTGGCACGCGCCAGCACCTGGCCGATGCTCGCGATCTTTTCACCGACCTGCACACCGCCCACGCTGACCGTGACCGTGGCCGAGCGCTCGCCGATGCTGAACACCTGCGAGGCGAATGCCTCACGGATCTGGTCGGCCAGGGCGACGGTCTGCGCGTAGGGCGCTTCGGTCAGCACGGCAAAGCTGTGCTCGCCGAAGCGCGCCACCTGTGCGGTGTCGCCCACCGAGTGGGCCAGCACGCGGGCGAGGGCGCCGATCAGCGTGTCGGCCGAGTCCAGGCCGATCTCCGGCAGCAGGCGCGCGTAATGATCCGGTTCGATCAACAGCAGGCCGAACCGGCCCTCGCTGCGACCGGCCTGGGCCACGGCATGTTCGACATGCAACATGAAGGTCGGGCGGTTGAGCAGGCCGGTGACCTGGTCGCGCTGGCGCAGGTCCTCGACCTCGCGCGCCAGCTCCGGATCGAACTCCATGCGCCGGCGGAACACCACCTGCAGGCACGATTCGCCCTCATAGCTGGCCTGGGTGAACTCCATCGTGGCCGGGAACACCGCGCCGTCCTGGTTGCGCGCATCCACCTGGTACTGCGGCGGCGGCGCATCGCCCTTGCTCATGGATTTGAGCAGCTGCTTGAAGCCGTCCACATGCTGCGGGGCGACCATGTCCAGCAGCGAGATGCCTTCCACATCGTCGAAGGTTTCGTAGCCGAACATCTCCAGGTAGGCCTCGTTGGCCCGGATGTGCATGCCTTCATGGATGTAGGCGATCGGGTCGCGCGAGGAGGAGATCAGCGCATCGCAGCGGCGCTCGGTCTCGCGCATCTGCGCCTCGATCCGGCGCAGCCCGCGGCGCGCATGCAGATCGGTCCATTCGTTGCGCACTACCGCCAGCAGGTGCTCGGGCCGGTGGCGCAGGGCGATGGCGCGGATGCCATTGGCCCCGGCCTCGACCCACTCGGTTTTGTTGATCGATTCGGCCAGCAGGATCATCGGGATGTCCTTGCCGCTGGCCGCGATCTGCTGGGTCACCTGCAGCAGTGGGATGCTCTGCGCCGCGGTGACCAGCACCAGGTCGATCGGCTGGGTACCCAGTGCCTGGGCCAGTTCCTCACTGTGCTGCGGGCGCGTCGGGCGCACCGCGATGCCGCTGTTGCGCAGCGTGCTGACGATGGTCTCGGCGTTCTCGCCGCTGTCGTCCACGATCAGCAGGCGGACCGTCATGTCATTCGCGTTCTGCATTCACTACTCCCCGGACTGCAAACTTGATACACGATGGGTGTGACTACGTCCATGCGGCAAACGGTAGCCGATCACGGAACGCTGGTTCCGGCTCAGGCCACGCTCCCTGCCGCATGGCCACAGGCCCAGGCCCACTGGAAGTTGTAGCCCCCCAGCCAGCCGGTCACGTCCAGCACCTCCCCAATGAAGTGCAGGCCGGGAACCACGTGCGATTCAAAGGTACTGGAGGACACCTTCCGGGTGTCGACTCCGCCCAGCGTCACTTCGGCGGTACGGTACCCCTCGGTGCCACTTGCCACCAGCGGGAAATTCTGCAACAGCTCGGCCGCCTCGCGCAGCTGTGGCTCGTCGATCTGGCGCACCAGCCGGTCCGGGAGCCAGTGCTCGCACAGGCGCAGCGCCAGCCGGCGCGGCAACACCTCCGACAGCACCGTGCGCAGCTCGGCGGCGCCGCGTTCGGCCTTCATCCGGCGCAGCCACTCCAGCGCGTCCTGGCCGGGGAGCAGGTCCAGGTGCAGCGTATCGCCGGGCTGCCAGTACGAGGAGATCTGCAGGATCGCCGGGCCGCTGATGCCGCGGTGGGTGATCAGCATGGAGTTGCGGAACTCGGTGCCGTTGCAGCGCGCTTCGATCGGCAGGGCCACGCCGCTGAGATCGTTGAAGCGCTCCTGATGCTTGCCACTCAGGGTCAGTGGCACCAGCCCGGCGCGGGTCGGCAGGACCTCATGGCCGAACTGGCGGGCCAGCTCATAGCCGAAGCCGGTCGCGCCCATGCTCGGGATCGACAGGCCACCCGTGGCCACCACCAGCGAGGCGGCATGGAAGTGCCCCTGCGCGGTGTGCACGTGGAAGCCGTCCGCGCCGCGCTCCACCTTCTGCACGCCGCAGTCGGTGCGGATCTGCACGCCGGCGGCCTGGCATTCGTCCACCAGCATCTTCACGATCTGCTTGGAGGAGATGTCGCAGAACAGCTGGCCCAGCTCTTTTTCGTGATACGCGATGCCGTGCCGCTCCACCATCTCGATGAAGTGGTATGGCGTGTAACGGGCCAGCGCGGATTTGCAGAAGTGCGGATTGGCCGACAGGAAGTTGGCCGCCGTGGTGCCGGTGTTGGTGAAGTTGCAGCGCCCGCCGCCGGACATCAGGATCTTCTTGCCAACCTTGTTGGCATGGTCGATCACCTGCACCAGGCGCCCGCGTTTGCCTGCGGTCATCGCGCACATCAGCCCGGCCGCGCCGGCCCCGATGACCAGCACATCACAGCGGATCACACTCACGCCTGCGGCTTCTGCTTGCGCCAGGTGGGGATGACGCTGAGCTGCGCCTTGTCGGACGTCAACTGCACTTCGCCGTCCTGGATCTGCACGTCCCACTGCATCGTGCGTTCGATCTGCGCGCCCCATTCGGTGACGAACTCGCCCGGCAGGTCCATCACGGCCAGCGTGGACAGCTTCTTCAGTGCGGAGGCGTTGCGGTCCCACCAGATGTCTGCGGCGCGGCCGCCGTAGGTGACCAGCTGCACCGCGCGCGCGCGGCCGGCGGCCTTGCGCAGGCGCGACTCGTCGGGCTGGCCCAGTTCGATCCACAGCTCGACGTCACCGGTGTAGTCGCGTCGCCACAGGTCCGGCTCGTCGTCCACGCTCAGGCCGCGGCCGAACTCCAGCCGGTCATCGGCGTTCAGCGCGAAGGTGAGCAGGCGCACCATCAGGCGGTCGTCGGTCTCGGACGGGTGCTGGGCCAGCGTCAGCGTATGGCTGGCGTAATAGCCGCGATCCATGTCGCTGATCTGTAGTTCGGCCTTGCGGATGGTGGCGGTGAGGGCCATGGGGATACCTGAAACAAAGAGCGCCATGATAATGGTTCGCCATGAGTCCGTCCGATCCGATCCTCGCTGCCCCCGCACCCAGCCGCCTGCAGTTGCCCCCCGGCGACTGGCCGAGCCTG
>DMZT01000167.1 GCA_003484865.1 Stenotrophomonas sp. | reverse complement strand
AGCTCGGGGTGGCCTTTCTGCCGCCCGAAGCCCTTGACCTCGGTGACCGTGATCCCGGTGACGCCGCGCTCGGCCAGCGCTTCGCGCACGTCGTCGAGCTTGAACGGCTTGACCACCGCCATGACCATCTTCATCCGTCTGCACTCCTGTCTCTCAGGCTGCGAGGATAACGCCTGTCCGCCGGTGAACGCGATGCGCGCGGTCCGTGCCGCCGGCAGCGTGGCGGCTTATCCTTGGCGCATACCCCGCGGAGCCGCAGCATGATCGACCTCAACCACCTCGATGACCTCGCCCGCCGCCTGAGCGACATGGTCCCCCCGGGCCTGCGCCAGTCGCGCGAAGAACTGCAGGCCACCTTCAAGACCGCGCTGCAGGCTGGGCTGCTCAAGCTGGACCTGGTGACCCGCGAGGAATTCGACGTGCAGCGTGCCGTGCTGCTGCGCACGCGCGAGAAGCTGGAGGCGCTGGAGAAGGTGGTGGCCGAGCTGGAAGCGCGGGGTGTATCGGCTGCGCCGCGCGAATAAGTCAGGCTCGGACGGCGCGTTGCTTACGCGTCCTGCAGCACGAACCGCTCGATCGCCAACGCCACGCCATCGTCGGCGTTGGTCGCGGTCTCGAAGCGCGCAGTCTGCTTGACCGCCGCAATCGCGTTGCCCATGGCGACGCTGGTGCCGGCGAACTGCAGCATGGTCAGGTCGTTCTCCTGGTCGCCCACCGCCATCACGTTGGCCCGGTCCACGCCGAGGTGCGCGGCCAGCTTTTCCAGGCTCGGTCCCTTCCCGGCCCGGTGGTCGAACACCTCCAGGAAGAACGGCGCGCTCTTGAGCACCGCGAAGCGGTCAGTCAGTTCCGAGGGCAGTCGCTGGATGGCGGCATCCAGCACGGCCGGCTCATCGATCATCATCAGTTTGATGAACTGCATGGCCGGGTCCATGTCCGCCACCCGGCGATACGACAGTGGCACGTTCGACAGGTGCGAATCGGCCACCGTGTAGATACTGATGTCCTGGTTGGGCGTGTACATGCGCCGCCCATCAAGCGCCTGGAAGTGGATACCGAGCTCGCGTGAGATCCGCTCGCAGAACACGAAGTCCTCGAAACTCAGCGGAAACTCGATGACGCGCTGGCCGCTGCCGATGTTCTGCACCACGGCGCCATTGCAGGCGATGCAGTACTCCTGCTCGCCCTCGATCCCCAACTGCTGCAGGAACGGTGCCATCCCCGACACCGGGCGGCCACTGGCCAGTACCACCTGGACGCCCTGCGCGCGGGCGCGGGCGATGGCCTGCATGACCCGGGGCGTAAGCGTGTGCGCGGGATCGAGCAGGGTCCCGTCCATATCGATGGCGACCAGTTCGATGGGGCCGGAGCGGTGGTGCATATCCATGGTGTTCGACGGCGTGGTGCGTGGGGGCATCCAGTCTAGCGGGAGTGCCTGGACACTGCGCCAACGTTTGCCTACCCCACGGCGGGGCAAGCGCTGATGGATTGCGGTCTCCGTGCCCTGCCATTGTTCCTGGCATGCCGCAGACCCCGGAAACAACCGCATGAGCCTCGCGCTGGTGCACAGCCGTGCCCGCGCCGGCGTCAAAGCGCCGGCCGTGCGGATCGAGGTATTCCTGTCCGGCGGGTTGCCGCATACCCAGATCGTCGGTCTGCCGGCCGCGGCCGTGCGGGAATCACGCGACCGCGTGCGCGCCGCGCTGATCTGCGCTCGCTTCGAGTTTCCGCAGCGGCGGATCACCATCAACCTGGCCCCGGCCGATCTGCCCAAGGAGGGCGGGCGATTCGATCTGGCCATCGCGTTGGGCATCCTCGCCGCCAGCGGTCAGATCAATGCGCAGTCGCTGGACAGGTTCGAGTTCCTGGGCGAGCTGGCCCTCACCGGTGAACTGCGCGGGGTCGACGGCGTTCTGCCTGCTGCGATCGCTGCCGCCCGGGACGGCCGCAGCCTGATCGTCGCCGCCGCGAACAGCGAAGAAGCCGCGCTGGCCCAGCATGCCGACGTACGCATCGCCCGCACCCTGCTGGAGGTCTGCAGCGCCCTTGAGAGCGGTACGCTGCCACCCGCCGTGGCCGCTGACCCCCTGCCGGTCAGCATCCCCGACCTGCGCGATGTGCGCGGCCAGCTGCAGGCGCGGCGGGCGCTGGAAGTGGCCGCCGCCGGCGGACATCACCTGTTGCTGCTCGGCACGCCGGGCTGCGGCAAGACGCTGCTGGCGTCGCGTCTGCCCGGCATCCTGCCCGCGGCCAGCGAGCTCGAGGCTCTGGAAGCGGCGACCATTGCGTCATGCAGCGGCCAAGGCATTGATGCGGGGCGCTGGCGGCAGCGGCCCTATAGAGCGCCGCACCATACCGCCAGCGCGGTGGCGCTGATCGGCGGCGGCTCGCATCCCAGGCCAGGCGAGATCTCGCTGGCACACAATGGGGTGCTGTTTCTGGACGAACTCCCCGAGTGGAGCCGGCATGCACTGGAAGTCATGCGCGAGCCGATCGAATCGGGTGTTGCCGTGGTCAGCCGCGCGGCACGCACCGAGCGCTTTCCTGCCCGGTTCCAGCTCGTTGCGGCCATGAATCCGTGCCCGTGTGGCTGGGCCGGTGATCGCAGTGGGCGCTGTCTCTGCACCGAGGAGGTCATCCGTCGTTACCGCGGGCGGGTTTCCGGGCCGTTGATGGACCGCATCGACCTGCATGTGGAAGTGCCTCGGCTGGACCCGCGCGAGCTGCGCGATGACGCGCCGCTGGGTGAGGACAGCGCGAGTGTTCGTGCGCGCGTGGTGGCCGCGCGGGAGGTGCAGCTGTTGCGCAGTGGGAAGGCGAATGCACACCTGCTGCCATTCGAGCTGAGCGCGCATTGCCGGTTGTCGGAGGAGGATCAGCAGCTGCTGGAGGACGCCGTGGAGCGGTTGCAGCTGTCAGCGCGCTCGATGCATCGCATTCTGCGGGTGGCGCGCACGGTGGCGGATCTGGGTCATGCGCGGGACATCGCAACTGCGCATGTGGCGGAGGCGATCGGGTATCGGCAGCTGGATCGGGGAGGTAGCGGGTGAGGCCAGACGCCGTGATGCCCGGAATGCTGGCTCAGTATGCGCACTCCGGCCCCACCGGCACGATCCCCGACGGATTGAGATGCCGGTGACTCCCGTAATAGTGGTGCTTGATGTGCTCGAAGTTCACCGTATCCGCCACCTCCGGAATCGCCATCATCCGCGCCACGAACGCATGCAGGCCAGCGAAGTCTGCAATGCGCCGCACGTTGCACTTGAAGTGCACGTAGTACACCGAATCAAAGCGGATCAACGTCGTGAACAGACGGATATCCGCTTCCGTCATGACATCGTCCACCAGCCACTCGCTTTGCTGGAGCCGCTGATCCAACCACGTGAGCGTCTCAAACAACGGCCCAACAGCCTCTTCGTACGCCTGCTGCGTTGATGCAAAACCCGCTTGGTACACACCGTTGTTGACGGTCGCATAGACCCGCTCGTTGATCGCATCGATTTCAGCACGCAGCGCCACCGGATAGAAATCACCGGCCTTGGCACCCAGTCCGTCATACGCGGTGTTGAACATCCGGATGATGTCCGCCGATTCATTGCTGACGATCCTGCCCCGCTCGCGATCCCACAGCACCGGCACGGTCACCTTGCCGGTCATTCCCGGCTTGGCGGCGGCATAAAGTTCATGCAGATAGCGCGCACCGCGCTCTGGCTCCGGCGTCACCTGCGGGCCGGGCTCAAAGGTCCACCCCTGATCGCCCATGTGCCAGTTGACCACCGACACCGGCACCAGATCTTCCAGGCCCTTCAGCGCGCGCACCATCAGCGTGCGGTGTGCCCACGGGCAGGCGAGACTTACATACAGGCGGAACCGCCCAGGCGCAGCTTTGACACCAGGCTCGCCATTCGGGCCAGCACTGCCGTCGGCGCTCAACCAATCGCGGAAGGTGGATTCCTCGCGCTTGAAATGACCGTCCTTGTCAGCGGCACCCGCGGTGCCTTCCTGCCATGTTCCGTCGACCAGCATGCCCATCGCGGGAGTACTCCTCTGATAGCGGTGTGTGATGCGCCGGTGGTGCGTCCCGGCTTCTACAGCGTGTTGTAGCAAACGCATCGGCAATGCCCGGTGATGGGCCTTCGCAGCCGGTGCATGTTTCATGGCGTTCATCGCTGAAGCACACGCATCTGCGGCAGAATGTGGATGTATCTATGTGAGCCATCCATCACCATGCGCATCCACCAGATCGATCTTCCCGTGTCCGATGTCGCCGCTACCGTGGCGTACTTCCGCGATGAACTTCAGCTGCCGGTCGAGGGCCCGGCCGTGCGTATCGGCTGGAGCACCCTGCAGCTGCACCCCGCCGGATCGAATCCGGTCGGCGGTGTGCATCTGGCCTTCAACGTCCCGGCCAATCGCTTCGAAGCGGCCACCGACTGGCTGAAAGCACGCGCCATCCTGCAGCGCGATCTGAAGGGCCATGACCATTTCACCTTCGATGGTCGCTGGGATTCCGAATCGATCTATTTCACCGGGCCGGACGGCCTGATCCTGGAATTGATCGCGCGGCGGCGCTTGCCTGCCGGCGTGCGTCAGGGCGAGTTCCATGGCAGCGAGATGACCTGCATCAGCGAGGTTGGCCTGCCCGCTGAAGACGTGGGTGAGGTGCAGGCAAACGCACAGAACGCCTTCGGGCTGGCGCCGTTGTCACAGCCGACGCCGCACTTCGCACCGCTCGGCGATGATGAAGGCCTGTTGATCGTGGTCGATGCCACGCGCCGCTGGTTCCCCGAGCAGAAAGTGCTGCCGAATGCGCGCGGCATCCGCGTCGTGCTGCATGACGTGGTGCCTGGCGCCGTTGTCGAAGACCACGCACTGGGCTGGCACCTGCGCTCGGCCTGAGCAGGCCCGGACGAACGAAGCCCCGCCGGAGCGGGGCTTCAGTTCACACAACAGCCGGCTGGGCTCACTCTTCCTCGTCCTGCTGGCCGCCCTGCTGCTGGTTCTGGTTGCGCTGCTGCTGTTCCTGCTGCTGTTGCTGCTGCTGGTCGCGACCGCGTTCCTGCTGCTCACCGCGCTGATTCGGGTTCTGCTGGTTCTGCTGAGCCATCTCGATTCTCCGGTTGCCGCAAACGGAATGTCGCGGTCGGGGCCATCCTCTGCAGCGGCAGGTTAACGACGTGTGCGGGTTTGCATACGGAAACGTCAACGCGTCCGTTCCGACGTTTCCTGCCGTGCGGGAGCCCGTGTCGCAGTAAGCGTTGGCCTGCATATGAACGGTTCGAATTCCCTTATGCCGCTACGCGCCAACCGGCTTGCCGTGCGACTGAACAGGCCATCCCGGCACCGCCCGGTGCGGATGACGCGCAGATGACGATCACGGCATCACCGGCGGCACGTAAGTCAGCGTCATGCCGAGCAGCCACAGCAGGCCGAGCACCAGCGGGATGTGCACCAGCAGCTGGATGAAGGTGAAGCCGACGATGTCGCGCGCCTTCAGGCCGAGCACGCCCAGCAGCGGCAGCATCCAGAACGGGTTGATCAGGTTCGGCAGCGCCTCGGCGGCGTTGTAGACCTGCACCGCCCAGCCCAGGTGGGCCTTGAGTTCGTTGGCCGCCTGCATCACGTACGGCGCCTCAATGATCCACTTGCCGCCGCCGGAGGGCACGAAGAAGCCGAGCACCGCCGAGTAGACGCCCATCACCAGCGCGAAGGTGTCGGTGGTAGCGATGTGCACGAACAGCGTGGAGAGGCGATGGGCGAGGGTCTCATCGCCACTGCCGGTGGCGTGGGTGAGGATCATCGCGATGCCGCCGTACAGCGGGAACTGGATCAGCACGCCGGTGGTGCTGGGGACGGCCTTGGCCACCGCGTTGAGGAAGCTGCGCGGGCGCCAGTGCAGCAGCAGGCCGAGCGAGATGAACAGGAAGTTGTAGGTGTTGAGGTTGGCGATGGCGGTGACCACCGGTTTGCTGGCGAACTCGCCGAACAACCAGCCGAACGCGAGCAGCGAGAGCAACACCGTCAGCAGCGGGCTGTACTCCAGCCACTCGCCCGGGCGGGTGCGCGGCTGCAGCGGCTCGGCCTCGGCGCGGGCAGCGCCTTCGAAGTCCTTGGCGGTGCGCGCAGTGGCGGCGCCGGGCGCGGTCAGCCAGGCAATCAGCAGCGACACCAGGATCAGTGCGGATGTCAGCGCGATCGACTGCCACAGGAAGATGGTTTCGGTGAAAGGCAGCACGCCGGTGATTTCCACCAGGCCGGGCGGCATGCTCGCCGGGTTGGCCTGCAGCTGGGCGGCCGAGGAGCTCAGGCCCATCGCCCAGACCGCGCCGAGGCCAAGGTAGGCCGAGGCACCGGCGGCGCGGTAGTCCATGTTGAGTGCTTGGCGACGCGCCAGTGCGCGCACCAGCAGGCCGCCGAACACCAGCGAGAAGCCCCAGCTCAGCAGCGAGGCGAGCATGCTGATCAGGCCGACATAGACCACCGCGCCACGGCCGGTCTTGGGCACACGGGCCAGCAGTTCGATGAAGCGCGCGACGATCGGCGCGGTAGCGACCGCATAGCCGCCGATGACCACGAAGGCCATCTGCATGGTGAAGGGGATCAGGCTCCAGAAGCCCTCGCCGAAGGCGGTGGCGGTGGCCTGCGGGGTCGCGCCGAAGCCCATCGCGGCGGCGGCGACGATGACCACGCCGAGCACCGCGAACACGTAGGCGTCGGGGAACCATTTTTCCGCCCAGGCCGCCGAGCGCAGTGCCGCGCGCGCCATCCAGCCGTCCTGTACCACCGTCGACGTGTTCATCGTCCCGCCCTCCCCGATCATTCAATGGGAGGGATTCTGGGCGTTGGGCGCGGCGCTGTCAGTCGCCTAATGGTCGTAGTGCCGGGCGCTGCCCGGCTCTGCGAGGGGGTCGGGCGCCGGCCAGCGGCCGG
>DMZT01000419.1 GCA_003484865.1 Stenotrophomonas sp. | reverse complement strand
CGCACGCAGTGGGCATCGCGAGGGAGCCGGCCAGCGGCCGGTACTACCGGACGTAAGGGGTACCCACCATGGCCTCGGCCAGGTGATCGAGGAAGGAGCTGATCCGCGCCGAGACCGCCGTGTTGCGGTAGTACACGGCGTGGATCGGCTGGCGGACCTCCACGGTGATATCCGGCAGCACCTGCACCAGGGCGCCGGCTTCGCGGTCGCGGTGGGTCATGAAATCAGACAGGCTGACGATCCCGACCCCTTCCAGCGCCAGCCGGCGCAGTGTTTCGCCGCTGGAGACCGCCACCGCCGGGCGCACGTGCAGCAGCGCGTCGGTCGCGCCGGGCAGCGGCCAGTGGTTGAGCGAGTCAGGCTCGTTGAAGCCGAGCAGGGTGTGCTCGGTCAGTGCCGCCACGTCGCGCGGGGTGCCGTGCTGCTCCAGATACGCCGGGCTGGCCATCACGCGCAGCCGGCTGTGGGCCAGCGGCCGCGCATGCAGGGTGGAATCGGCCAATGGCCCGATACGGATGGCCACATCGGTGCGCCGCTCCAGCAGATCGATGTAGCGCTCGCTGCTGTTGAGCTCCAGCGCCACTTCGGGATAGCGCGCGCGGTAGCTGGCCACCAGCGGGGCGATCACGTGCAGGACGAACGGCATCGCCGCATCCACGCGCAGGCGCCCGGCCGGTCGCTGACGGCGTGCGGCGATCTGCTCTTCGGCCGCTTCCACCGAGGCCACGATCGCGCGGGCCTGGGCCAGGAAAGCGTCGCCCTCCTCGGTCAGCTGCAGGCGACGGGTCGTTCGCGTGAGCAGGGTGGTGCCGAGCTTTTCTTCCAGCCGACCCAGCGCGCGGCTGACCCCGGAGGTGGTCTGGCCCAGCTGTTCGGCGGCGGCGGTGATCGACCCGCTGTCGATCACGGCGATGAAGGCCTGCATTTCATCGAGGGTGGTTTTCATGGCGGCGGCCCGGCGGAGACGCTCCATTATTGACCATGGAGCAACAGTGATTGGCGTGAAGGCCGCTTTTTCCGCAAGAGTGCGGCGCGCAGACTGCGCAGCCTCACTCCCCACCGGTATCCGTCCATGTCCCGTGGTATCCCCTTGGCCTTGTTGGCGTTGACGCTGGGTGCGTACGCCATCGGCACGACTGAATTCGTCATCGTCGGTCTGATCCCGACGATCGCCGCCGACCTCGGCGTCACCCTGCCCTCGGCCGGCCTGCTGGTGTCGCTGTATGCGCTTGGCGTGGCGGTCGGTGCGCCGGTGCTCACCGCGCTGACCGGCCGGGTGCCACGCAAGACCCTGCTGGTCGCGCTGATGCTGCTGTTCACCCTCGGCAATGTGATCGCCTGGATGGCTCCGGGCTACGGCTCGCTGATCGTGGCGCGCGTGCTGACCGGCCTGGCGCACGGTGTGTTCTTCTCGATCGGCTCGATCATCGCCACCTCGGTGGTGCCCAAGGAAAAGGCCGCCAGCGCGATCGCGATCATGTTCACCGGCCTCACCGTGGCGCTGGTCACCGGCGTGCCGCTGGGCACCTTCATCGGCCAGCACCTGGGCTGGCGGGCCACCTTCCTGGCCGTGGCCGCGCTCGGCGTGATCGCGCTGATCGGCAGCCTGCTGTTCGTGCCGCGCAACCTGCAGCGCAGCGCGCCGGCCACGTTCGGCCAGCAGCTCGCCGTGCTCGCACAGCCGCGCCTGCTGCTGGTGTATGCGATCACCGCACTCGGCTACGGCGGCACCTTCCTCTCCTTCACCTACCTGGCCTCGATCCTGCAGGACGTGACCGGCTTCTCGGCCAATGCGGTCAGTGGCGTGCTGCTGGTCTACGGCGTGTCGGTGGCGATCGGCAACCTGTGGGGCGGCCGCCTGGCCGACCGCCGCGGCCCGATCCCGGCCCTGAAGCTGATCTTCGCGTTGCTGGCCGCCGTGCTGTTCTTGCTTACCTTCACCGCCTACAACACCTGGTTGGTGCTGCTGACCGTGCTCGCGCTGGGTGCGGTGGCGTTCGGCAACGTGCCGGGCCTGCAGGTGTACGTGGTCAAGCAGGCACAGCGGTTCGCCCCGCAGGCCGCCGACGTGGCGTCGGGCCTGAACATCGCCGCCTTCAACGTCGGCATCGCGCTCGGTGCTTCGCTGGGGGGCCTGGTGGTCGACCACTTCGGCCTGATGCATACCCCGTGGCTGGGCGCGCTGGTGGTGATGGGCGCCTTTGGCCTGACCGCGTTGAGCGGCCGCCTGGACCGCCGCGATGGGGTGGCCGACCGCGCCGAAGGCATCGCCGTGAGTGCGCATTGAGGGATCCCGGTCGCGGACCCGTGACAGCAGCCGACCAACGATTCGTTCCACGCAACCACAGCCGACCAACGGTCGGCTCTACCGTCGCTTTACGGTGCACGGCGTAGCCTGCACCTCACCCCATGAAGGAGTTTCCATGAGCATTCCCGCCTTCGGCCTCGGCACCTTCCGCCTGAAGGGCCAGACCGTGATCGACTCGGTGCGCAACGCACTGGACGTCGGCTACCGCGCCATCGATACCGCACAGATCTACGAGAACGAAGCCGAGGTCGGCCAGGCCATCGCCGAGTCCGGCGTGGCGCGCGAAGCTCTGTTCCTGACCACCAAGATCTGGATCGCCAACTTCCACCACGACGCGCTGCTGGAGAGCCTGCGCGAGAGCCTGCGCAAGCTGCGCACCGACCACGTCGAGCTGACCTTGATCCACTGGCCGTCGCCGAAGGATGCGGTGCCGATGGCCGAGTATCTCGGTGCACTGGCCGAGGCCAAGTCGCAGGGCCTGACCCGCCAGATCGGCATCTCCAACTTCACCATCGCCCAGACCCGCCAGGCCATCGAGATCCTCGGTGCCGATGCAATCGCGACCAACCAGATCGAAGTCCACCCCTACCTGCAGAACCGCGCGCTGATCGCGTTCCTGAAGGAACAGGGCATCGCTGTCACCGCCTACATGAGCCTGGCCTACGGCGAAGTGCTCAAGGACCCGGTGATCCAGGCCATCGCCGCGCGCCACCAGGCCACCCCGGCCCAGATCGCGTTGGCGTGGGCGCTGCAGCAGGGCTTTGCGGTGATTCCGTCCTCGACCAAGCGCGACAACCTGGCCGGCAACCTGTTGGCCGCCGATCTGCGCTTGAGCGATGAGGACATGGCGCAGATCGCCACGCTGGATCGCGGGCATCGCCTGGCGAATCCGGAGGGGATCGCGCCGGCCTGGGATTGATCGGGTGCGTGCCGACCAACGGTCGGCACCCACCGGAAGAGGCCAGCGCCTCAGCACGGCGTGGACATCATCGGGTAGTGCCGGCCGCCGG
>DMZT01000032.1 GCA_003484865.1 Stenotrophomonas sp. | reverse complement strand
AAGTCCCGTCCGCTCCGCCAATCTTTGAAAAGCCCTTGGTGAAAACCAAGGGCTTTTTTTTTGTTTTCCATCCAGCAGATCGATCGACAGTGCGGCACACGCCGTTGGTCCGTCATGATCGGCAGGTGCGGCAGCGGGAGGATCGCGCGGGGGCGGGCGCGGGCACTTTTGGAGCCTGCCGCGAAGCGGGTTACACTGCCGGGCTCGCCAATCAGGCCTTGATTTTTCCCATGCTGCAGAAACTTCGCGACAAGACCTCGGGCTGGATCGTTACCGTGATCCTGGGGCTGCTGATGATTCCGTTCCTGTTCGTGATCGACTCCAGCTACCTCGGTGGCGTCGGCTCGCAGAACGTGGCCAAAGTGGCCGCCCCGCCGACCTGGTGGAAGTCCGCCCCGTCGTGGTGGCCGGTTTCGTTCCTGTGGCAGCACCATGAGATCAGCTCCAATGATTTCCGCGTGCGCTTCGAGCAGGCGCGCCAGCAGGCACGCCAGGAACAGGGCGAGGATTTCGATCCGCGCCAGTTCGAAAGCACCGAAAGCAAGCTGGCCGTGCTCGATCAGATGATCGATGAGCAGGTCGTGCGCCTGGCCGGCGAACAGTCCGGCATCGTGATCGGTGATGGAGCGGTACGCGAGTACATTTCCTCGATCCCGGCCTTCCTCGGTGCCGATGGCAAGTTCAACCAGGACAACTACCGCATCGCGCTGGCCAGCGGCAATCCGCCGCGCACCCCGACGCAGTTCGAAGCGCTGGTGCGCGAGAGCATCCAGCAGTCGATCATTCCGTCGGCCCTGCAGCGTTCCGGGTTCACCACCCAGAGCGAAGCCGAGCGCCTGATGAAGCTGTTGGGTGAAACCCGTGATGTCGAACTGGCCGCGCTGCCGGAAACCCCGGCCGATACCGCCGAAGTGACCGACGCGCAGATCAAGCAGTGGTACGACAGCCACACCAAGGATTTCCGCCAGCCGGAGACGGTGTCGCTGGAGTACGTCGAGATCAACGGCGCGAACCTGCCGGCCCCGGCGGCAGCTGACGAGGCCACCCTGCGCAAGCGCTATGAAGATGAGAAGGCACGCTTCGCGACGCCGGAACAGCGTCTCGCCTCGCACATCCTGATCAGCGCCGACGGCAGCGATCCGGCCAAGCTCAAGGCCGCCGAAGAAAAGGCCACGCGCCTGGCCGCGGAAGCGAAGGCACCGGGCGCCGATTTCGCCGCACTGGCCAAGGCCAACTCCGAAGATCCGGGCTCCAAGGACACCGGCGGCGACCTGGGCTGGGTGGAACTCGGCGCGATGGTGAAGCCGTTCGAAGATGCCCTGTTCGCCATGAAGGCGGGCGAGGTCACCGGTCCGGTCAAGACCGATTTCGGTTTCCACGTGCTCAAGCTGCGTGAGACCAAGGGTGGCGAAGGCCGTTCGTTCGACGAGGTCCGTGACCAGCTGGCCGCCGAGCAGCTCAAGGCCGACACCGACCGTGTGTTCACCGAGCTGAGCGGCCGTCTGGTGGATCTGGTCTACAAGAACCCGACCTCGCTGGAAGGCCCGGCCAAGGACATGAGCCTGCCGGTGCAGACCATCGGTCCGTTCACCCGCACCACCGCCAGTGGCATCGCCGCCAACCCGGCCGTGCTGCGCGCGGCGTTCTCCGACATCCTGACCCAGGACGGCACGGTGAGCGACCCGATCGAGCTGGGCCCGAACCACAACGTGATGATCCGCGTGACCGAGCACAGCCCGGAGCAGGCGCTGCCGCTGGCCAAGGCCCGTGAGCAGGTGATCGCCGCGATCCATGCCGACCGCACCCGACAGGCCTCGGAGAAGGCCGTGGACGCCGTGCTGGCCAAGCTGAAGGCCGGGCAGACCCTGCAGGCATTGGCGACTAGCGACAAGCTGCAGATCAGCCCGCTGCCGGGCCTGCCGCGTACCCAGCCGGTGCCGACCCCGGAGATCAACCGCGCCGTGTTCAGCGCGCCGCTGCCGGCCGAAGGCAAGGCGAGCTACGGCAAGGTTGCCGTGCAGGGCCGCTACGTGATCTACGCGGTGACCAAGGTCATCCCGGGCAACGTGGCCGAAGTGGATGCCGCCCAGCAGCAGCTCAAGGAGCAGCTGAGCCAGATCGACGGCATGGCCGCCGCCAAGGCCTACGTCGACGCCATGCGCAAGCACTTCAAGGTGCAGACCGAAGAAGCCAACCTGTAACCGGGTCGGCTTCTGCTGGACAGCAAAAAGCCCGGCAATGCCGGGCTTTTTGTTGAACGACACCGCCCGGCAGAACCGGGCAGTGTCGTTACCCGCAATGGGATCCGCGCACTCAGTCTTCGACGCGCAGCACCGCACCGGGCTTCAGCACACTGCTCCCGCTGAGCCCATTGAGCGACAGCAGGGCCTTCAGCGGCATCCCGTACCGGCGGGCGATGGTCCAGGGCGACTCGCCGTCGCGCACGGTGTGCCGGCGGCTGCGCGGACGATCCGCGCTGGCTACCGTGCGGGTGGCTGCCGGCGCAGGCGTCG
>DMZT01000033.1 GCA_003484865.1 Stenotrophomonas sp. | reverse complement strand
ATTTTCCGGCCAGCCGACCAACGGTCGGCTCTACCAGAGATTGCGGCTTCGATTGCGGCTTCGGATGCTTCTCGGGGAGGGCGAGTCCGGCGGTACAATGGTGGGCCCATTTTTGTCCCCCTGGAGCTTCCATGTCCCGTCAGATCATTACCAGTGCCAAGGCCCCGGCGGCCATCGGTCCGTATTCGCAGGCTGTGCGCGCGGGCAATACCGTGTATTTCTCGGGCCAGATTCCGCTCGATCCGGCCACCGGTGACATCGTGGGTGCAGGCGATATCGAGGCGCAGGCGCGTCGTGCGTTCGACAACCTGAAGGCCGTGGCCGAAGAGGCCGGTGGCTCGTTGGATCAGATCGTGCGCCTGGGTCTGTACCTGACCGATCTGGGCGAGTTCGCCAAGGTCAATGCGGTCATGCAGGATTACTTCAAGGCGCCGTTCCCGGCACGTTCGACCATCGAAGTGGCGGGTCTGCCGAAGGCCGCCAACTTTGAAGTCGATGCGGTGATGGTGCTCGACCAGGCCTGACGTGGCGCGGTCACGGGCTCCTGCACCGGCGCTGGCCGCGGCCGGGGAGGCATCGTTGTCGATGCTCTCCGGTATCGGGCCGGCGGTGGCGATCAAGCTGGCCGCCCGTGGCCTGTCTTCGCTGCAGGATCTGTGGCTGCATCTGCCACTGCGCTATGAAGACCGTACCCGGCTGACCGCCATTGCCCAGTTGCAGCCGGGGCTGGCGGCGCAGGTGGAGGGGCGGGTGAGTGCGGTGGAGCGCGGGTTCCGCTATCGGCCGGTGCTCAAGGTCGCGATTGAGGACGATTCGTACGGCACGCTGGTGCTGCGTTTCTTCCACTTCCGCGCCCAGCAGGTCGCGCAGTTTGCCGTGGGCACGCGCATCCGCTGCTACGGCACCGCCAAGCCTGGCCATCACGGGCTGGAGATCGTCCATCCCAGTTACCGGGTGATGGGCGGCAATGAGGATGACGAGCTGGGCGACAGCCTCGATCCGGTCTATCCGGCAGTCGAGGGGGTCGGGCCGGCGACGATGCGTAAGTTCATCGGCCTGGCGCTGGACAGGCTGCCGGAAGAATCCACGCTGGAACTGCTGCCAGCCGGTTGGTTGTCGGGGCTGGGGTTGCCCTCGCTGCGCAGTGCGCTGTTGACCGTGCACCGGCCACCGCCGGACGCCGATCTGGTGGCGCTGGCCGCGGGCCGACATCCGGCGCAACGCCGGTTGGCCCTCGAAGAACTGCTGGCGCACCACTTGAGTCTGCGCCGTCAGCGCATGGCGTTGCAGGCGCATCACGCGCCATCGCTGCGCGGGCAGGGTGCCTTGGTGGCGCAGTTGCGCGACAGCCTGCCGTTCCAGCTGACCGGTGCGCAGCAGCGCGTGTTCGAGCAGATCCGCAAGGACCTGGCCAAGGCGCATCCGATGCTGCGGCTGGTGCAGGGCGATGTCGGCTCGGGCAAGACCGTGGTGGCTGCGTTGGCGGCGATGCTGGCGGTGGAGCGGGGTAAGCAGGTCGCATTGGCCGCACCCACCGAGCTGCTCGCCGAGCAGCACATGAACAATCTGCGCGCCTGGCTGGAGCCGCTGGGCGTGCGCACCGCATGGCTGGCCGGCAAGGTCACCGGCAAGGCGCGCACCAAGGTATTGGCCGAGGTCGCCTCGGGCGAGGCGCAGGTGGTGGTCGGTACGCACGCGCTGATGCAGGACAGTGTGGTGTTCAAGGACCTGGCATTGGCCATCGTCGATGAGCAGCACCGCTTCGGTGTGCACCAGCGGCTGGCGCTGCGCGACAAGGGGGCGGATGGGCGCAGCGTGCCGCACCAGCTGGTGATGACCGCGACACCGATTCCGCGCACCTTGGCGATGTCCGAATACGCCGATCTGGATGTCTCGGCGATCGACGAACTGCCGCCAGGACGCACGCCGGTGCAGACCGTGGCACTCAACAATGATCGCCGGCCGGAGTTGATCGAGCGCATCGCGGTCGCGTGCCGCGAAGGTCAGCAGGTGTACTGGGTCTGCACGCTGATCGAGGAAAGCGAAGAGCTCGATGCCACGCCGGCGCAGGCCACGTTCGAATCGCTGCAGGCGCTGCTGCCGGGCGTGCGCGTGGGGCTGGTGCACGGGCGGCTGAAGGCGAGTGAGAAACTTGCCACGATGGTCGCCTTCAAGGCCGGCCAAATCGATCTGCTGGTGGCCACCACGGTGATCGAGGTCGGCGTGGACGTGCCCAATGCCTCGTTGATGATCATCGAGAACGCCGAGCGTCTCGGCCTGGCCCAGCTCCACCAGCTGCGCGGCCGGGTAGGGCGCGGCTCGGCGGTCTCGCGGTGCGTGCTGCTGTATCAGGCGCCGTTGTCGACCATGGCGCGCGAGCGGCTGGAAACGATGCGGCAGACCAACGATGGCTTCCTGATCGCCGAGAAGGATCTGGAGCTGCGCGGCCCGGGCGAACTGCTGGGCACACGACAGACCGGCCTGGCCGGCTTCAGGATGGCCGATCTGGCCCGCGATGCGGATCTGTTGCCCGGCGTGCACGCGCTTGCCGAGCGGCTGCTGGCGGAGGCGCCGGACGTGGCCGACCAGGTCGTGCGGCGCTGGATCGGCACGGCCGTGCGGTACGCGTCGGCATAGTCCGCCGCCAGGCGGATACCGGGGGGCATTCGCAGACAGGCCTGCCGGCCGCGGAGTGGCCCATCCGACTGCGAGGAAACCAAGCGAAGCAGCAGCCACGCACATCTGCAGCCGATAAGCCTTCTGGCTACCATGAGGAGCAGGCGGGCACCGCCTTGTATTTGTCATGACAGGGTGCGAAAGTCCCTTGCCGATTATCAAGACGGCAACGATGACCAAGAAGATTCCGCTGTTGATCGACACCGATCCGGGTGTCGATGACGCCCTGGCCCTGTTGATGGCCTTTGCCGATGAGCGCCACGATATCGTTGGCCTGACCATCGCCGCCGGCAACGTAGGCCTGGACCACACGGTCCGCAATGCCCTGAAGCTGTGCGAAGTGGCTGGCCGTGACGACGTGCCGGTCTACGCCGGTACCGCCGACCCGCTGCTGCACCCCTCCGTCGATGCCGCCCATGTGCACGGCGCCGATGGCTTTGGCGATGTGAACCTGCCGGCCGCCAAGCGCCAGGCCGAGGCCGAGCACGCCGCGCTGGCGATCCTGCGCCTGTCGCACGAATACGCCGGTGAGCTGTTCCTGGTTGCACTCGGCCCGCTGACCAACCTGGCGCTGGCCCTGAAGCTCGACCCGACCCTGCCGCAGCGCGTGAAGCGCTTCCTGGTCATGGGCGGGGCGGTGACCTGCCACGGCAACATCACCCCGGCCGCCGAGTTCAACATCGCCTTCGATCCGGAGGCGGCGCACATCGTGTTCACCGGCTTCCCGCACATCGAAGTGGCCGATTGGGAGGCCACCGTCGCCCATGGCCTGCTGCATGCCGACGTCGAGCAGTGGCTGGCGGCCGATAGCGACAAGGCCCGTTTCTACGAGCTGATCTCGCGCCAGACCCGCCTGTGGTCCGAAGACAGCCGTGGCGAGCGCTGGTACGC
>DMZT01000027.1 GCA_003484865.1 Stenotrophomonas sp. | reverse complement strand
ACGACGCTATAACGATCTCGGGTGGCAGCCCCTGCACTGTGATACGCCAAGGGTGTCAGTAATGCCTGCTGAGCTCAGTCAACGTCCATCATCCTTTCCAGTGAATGCAACCGCTGCAGTCGCTGCCGGTGCCGGCGGCATACCACCCAGGCTGCGACCGCAAACACCCCTACGACGACGGCATTGACCACGATGTTCAAGGCCCATGCCGCAGGGGGTGCAACCTGCACCATCGGCATCCGTCCCTGCGCCGTGAACAATGCCCAGAGCGTCATCGCCGTCCACAGCGCCACACTCACCCATGTCGACACGCGCCAGATACGGAGCGCCGTGCGTGAGCGCTCAGCTTCGAACGACATCAGCGCGCGTGCATCGAGTGCCTTCGCGTACCACTGGCGTCGGCGTTGCCACAGCGTCCAGCCCGTCATGGCGATGATCAGCCCGATCAGGAACCACACCAGTCCGGCGGGCACAGGCAGTCGCTCACCCAGTGACAATGCCCGGACGCAGTTGGCAAGCGACAGTACTGCCAGGACCACCTCAACACTCCAGACCATGCGCAGGCGGCGGCTCCGGCGATGCACCTCGCGCTGAAGTACCTGCACATCGGGCACTCCGCTGGGCTGGGCCTGCCAGCGCATCGCAAGTGCATCCCAGCCCGTGTTCTCGTCGTCGATCGCGGTCATCGCGAAGCTCCCATCAGATCTCGCAGCATTCGCCTGGCGCGGCTCAACCGCTGCGCGACCGCATTCTCTTCCAGCCCCAGCGCTTCGGAAATCTCGCGGTGGGCGAATCCCTCCAACGCGAGGGACACGACCTGCCGGTAGCCGAGTGGCAGACTGAGAACGGCAGTCAGCAGGCCATCGCGCTGCTGTTGTGCTTCGGCATGGCGCAGCGGATCGGCATGCGGATCGGGCCAGGTCTCATCCAGATCACTGGCAGACAGGCGCTGCTCCTTGGCGAATACATCGACGCAGCGGTTGTGGGCAACACGTGCGACGAAGGCACGCAACGAGCCGTCGCCACGCCAGCGCGGGAGCGCCTGCCATACCGCGATGCTGACTTCCTGGAGGAGATCATCGCGGCGGGCGATATCGCGCGTGTAGCTGTGGGACAGTCGGCTCAGCATCGGCCAGTGCTCACGAAGGATGGACTGCAGGTCAGCGGCGGTCGGCAGCGGCAAGGCGGCGGCTCAGTCAGCGGCAACGGAATCAAATGCATCGCGGTAGGCCCAGTAGCCCACATACCCTAGCTGCAGCAACGGCAACAGCAACCAGGGCTGGAACACCACGCTGCCAACCAGCAGGATCGATAGCGCAAGGTACACCGCAAGCGGCCGCCAGCCCACGCCAAGCAGCCGGAGGTTGTCGTGCAATGCCTCCACCACTCCTGCATGCTCCAGCACCACCCGCGGCGCGGTGAAGAACAGCAGCATGCCCGGCAGCGTCCCCGCCGCGAAGACGGTGGCCAGCTGCAGGCGGGTCAGCTGGGTGACCACCGCCGGATCCCCCGTCGCCACGCCGAGCGCCACCGACGGCCCGACCCACATCCACAGCAGCGCGATCTGGAAGGCGAACACACTCGCTGACAACACAGCCAACTGCAGCAGACGGCCGCGCAGCCGGAACGTCCGGGCCATGCCTTGCCTTATGGCGAAGCGGCCATTGCGCACACGCTGGTCCAGGACGATCAGGCACCACACCGATGCGACCGGCACCACGAACTTGGACAGCACCACGCCGGCCACCGGAATGGACACCTGCAGGACGAGTTCGAGCGTCATCGGCACCAGGGACAGCCCGAACCAGCGTATCGGCGCCTGCCGGTACATGCGCCAGGCTGCGGCCCACCAGTGCCACATGCGACGGGCGGACCAGGCGCTTGCGTGAGGTGACGGCAGAACGGTGTCAGGGGTAAGCATGCGGCTCTCCATGTGGGCGTGCGTCCTTTAGAAGACCGTCAGTGCGTGGAAAACCTGACAGATGGTCTGGAGCACCAGGCCCAGAGGTCAGTCGTGATGCTTCCGGCTGGCATGCGCCGCACACTGCTGGCGGCACCCACGTCATTCTCCCGTACGACGTCATGGAGCATTTCAGCGACTGCAACCGCGCGGAGGTGATGCTCGGCAGAAGCGCGTTCCCGTGGTGCCATGAACTGCAACTTCTTGCATGGTGAGCGCGCCGGCAAACTGCCAACCTGCCTGGTTTTCCACACGCTGACATGAGCATGACGAATGCACCTGCCATGGTGAAGATCGACTCGATGAGGACATCGGCCTGGTACACCGTCCCCCTTGAGGCAGCCCGCTTGCGATGAAGATCATGGCATTCGGCGTGCTCGTCCTCTTGTTTCTGGCGCCGGTCATACAGTGGCAACGACGGCGTGACGCCCGTCATTTCTTCGAACGGTTATGCGAGCAGGCACCCCTACGTGTGCTGTCGGTCAAAGAGCGCGCCGCCCTGGCGCCGCTCCATGCCTGCCTTGACCTCACCGTGGATGCCGAGGTGCGCGCAC
>DMZT01000028.1 GCA_003484865.1 Stenotrophomonas sp. | reverse complement strand
AGAGCCACCCCATGGGTGGCTGCACGCCATCCCGCCCCGGAAGGCAGCCACGCATGGCGTGGCTCTACCCTGGCCCCGCAGAAGCAGCCACGCATGGCGTGGCTCTACCCTGGCCCCGCAGAAGCAGCCATGCATGGCGTGGCTCTACCCGTGCGCTTACAGCTTCGCGCGCTGCGAGCGCAGGCCATCCAGCTGGGCGGTCCATTCGACCAGGCGCACGCGCTCCTGCTCGACCACGGCCGCGGGCACCTTGTCGGTGAACTTGGCCAGCTTGGTCTCGCTCTTTTCCTTCTCCGATTCCACCCGGGCGATTTCCTTGTCCAGGCGCGCGCGTTCGGCGCCCAGGTCGACCAGGCCCTCCAGCGGCACCAGCAGGGTGAGATCGCCCACGATCGCAGCGGCGGCCGGCGGCGTGTCGCTGCCGCTGGCCAGCCATTCGATGCGCTCCAGCTTGAGCAGGAACGACAGCGACGAGGTGAAACGGGTCATGCGCGCGCGGTCGTCGTCGTTGCCACCCTGCAGCAGCAGCGGCACCAGCTTGGACGGCGGCACGTTCAACTCGCTGCGCACGCGGCGCAGCGCGTTGACCATCGACTTCAGCCATTCCACGTCGGCTTCGGCACGGGCGAAATCACCCGCGAACTCCTCGGCGGTCGGGTACGGACGCAGTGAGATGGTGTCGTCGGTGATGCCCAGGCGCGGGGCGACCTGGCGCCACAGCTGCTCGGTGACGAACGGGGTCAGCGGGTGCAGCAGGCGCAGCAGCGCTTCGAGCACGTACAGCAGGGTGTGGCGGGTGCTGTTGGCATCGTCGGCGTCGGCACCGTTGAGGGCCGGCTTGGTCAGTTCCAGGAACCAATCGCAGAACTCGTTCCAGGCGAATTCGTACAGGCACTGCGCCAGCAGATCGAAGCGGTAGTTGGCGTAATGCGTCTGCGCTTCGGCCGAGACCGCGGCCAGGCGCGCCAGAATCCAGCGCTCGGCATCGGTACGCGGCTGCGGCACGCCGGTGAAGCTGCTGCCCTCGGTGTTCATCAGGGTGAAGCGGCTGGCGTTCCACAGCTTGTTGCAGAAGTTCTTGTAGCCCTCGGCGCGGTTCATGTCGAACTTGATATCGCGGCCGTGGGTGGCCAGCGCGGCGATGGTGAAACGCAGCGCATCGGCACCGTGGGCGATGATGCCCTCGGGGAATTCGCGGCGGGTCGCCTTCTCGATCTTCGGCGCGTCCTTGGGCTTCATCAGGCCGGTGGTGCGCTTGGCGACCAGGTCCTCGATGGAGATGCCATCGATGATGTCCAGCGGGTCGAGCACGTTGCCCTTGGACTTGGACATCTTCTGGCCCTGCGCATCGCGGATCAGGCCGGTGATGTAGACGTCCTTGAACGGAATCTTCCCGGTGAAGCTGTCGGTGGCCATGATCATGCGGGCCACCCAGAAGAAGATGATGTCGAACCCGGTGATCAGCACCGACGACGGCAGGTAGCGCTCGAAACCGCGCGCGTCCATCGCCTGCTCGTTCGGCCAGCCCAGGGTGGAGAACGGCCACAGCTGCGAGGAGAACCAGGTCTCCAGCACGTCGCTGTCCTGGTGCAGGGCGACATCGGCGGCAAGATTGTTCTTCGCGCGGGCCTCGGCTTCATCACGGCCGACATAGCAGTTGCCCGCGTCGTCGAACCACGCCGGAATGCGGTGGCCCCACCACAGCTGGCGGCTGATGCACCAATCCTGGATGTTCTCCATCCAGTGGCGGTAGGTGTTGATCCAGTTGGCCGGGACGAACTGGATGCTGCCGTTCTCGACCAGCTCCAGGCCGCGCTTGGCCAGCACGTCCATCTTCACGAACCACTGGTCGGTCAGGTACGGCTCGATCACCTGCTGGGTGCGATCGCCACGCGGCACCTGCAGCTTGTGTGCACGGGTCTCGACCAGGATGCCCAGGTCTTCCAGCTCGGCCAGGATCACCTTGCGCGCCTCGTAACGGTCCAGCCCGCGGTACTTCTCCGGGGCGTTGTCGTTGATCGCCGCCACCGGGGTGAACAGGTTGATCATCGGCAGGTTGTGGCGCAGGCCGACCTGGTAATCGTTGAAATCGTGCGCGGGGGTGACCTTGACCACGCCGGTACCGAACTCGCGGTCGACGTAATCATCGGCGATCACCGGGATCTCGCGGTCGGTCAGCGGCAGCTTCACCATTTTGCCGATCAGGTGCGCATAGCGCTCGTCGTCCGGGTGCACCATCACCGCGGTATCGCCGAGCATGGTTTCCGGGCGGGTGGTGGCCACGGTCAGGGTGCCGCTGCCATCGGCCAGCGGGTAGCTGATCGACCACAGGAAGCCGTCTTCCTCAACGCTTTCCACTTCCAGATCGGAGATGGCGGTCTTCAGCACCGGATCCCAGTTGACCAGGCGCTGGCCACGGTAGATCAGGCCCTGCTCGTGCCAGCGCACAAACGCCTCGACCACCGCTTCGGACGGCTGCGGGTCCATGGTGAAGGTGCTGCGCGACCAGTCGCTGGAGGTGCCCAGGCGGCGCATCTGGCGCTCGATGGTGTCACCGGACTGCGCCTTCCACTCCCACACCTTCTCGATGAAGCCGTCGCGGCCCAGCGAATCGCGGGTCTCGCCGGTGTTGGCCAGGGCCAGGTTGCGCGACACCACCATCTCGGTGGCGATGCCGGCGTGGTCGGTACCCACCTGCCACAACGTGTCGTAGCCGCGCATGCGGTGGTAGCGCACCAGCGCATCCATCAGGGTCTGCTGGAAGGCATGGCCCATGTGCAGCGTGCCGGTCACGTTCGGCGGCGGCAGCAGGATGGTGTACGGCTCGCCCTTGCCGGACGGCTTGAAATGGCCGGCCTTCTCCCACGCGGCGTACAGCGCGGTTTCAAAGGTTTTCGGGTCGTAGCTGGAGGCGAGTTGGGTCATGCGGGAACCAGGATCGAATACGGAAAGTGGGGGTGCCGGAAGCTCAGCGCCCGAAGGCGCGGCGGATCTTCTGGTCGGTATGGAACTGTGAGACCGCGTAGGCGGCCCAGATCGCGGCGGGCAGCCAGCCAGACAAGGACAGCCGACTGACAGTCGGCTCTACCTTCGAGACGTTGAGGATGCCTGTGATCGGGCGGCCGATGGTGAAGAAGGCGAACCAGGGAAAGATCAGGGCGATCAACAGGCGCATCAAGGGTCTCCGGGGGCGGCGGCGACCGGACGGGCGCCGCGCGGGTTACATGTCGTACTTGTTCAGGTCAAAGCCCAGCGCCTTGTACTGGCGCCAGCGCTCGCGCAGCGGTTCGCGCGCTTCGGGGTCGGCCGGTACCACTTCCAGCACGCGGTCGCAGGCTGCCAGATAGGGATCGTCGCGCAGGTTGATCACCAGCGGCCGGGCCGGGGCCTCGGTGCCGGGCACGGCGATCAGCACCAGCGCCTCTTCCTCGTCCATGTCTTCGCCGGCGATCTGGTGCGGGATGTAGGCATCGTTGTCGAACGCCCACAGCAGCTCGTCCAGCTCTTCGGCCTGGGCCTGGTCGCGTGCCAGCACCAGGGTGAACAGCCCGGCGTCATTGGCCTTGCGGGCCAGTTCGCAGACCAGGCGCAATGGCTCGGTCAGGAAGCGGGGCTTGGCGATCAGGTAGAAATCAGCACGGGACATGGCAGGGCCTGGAGCGGAGGGAGAACCCGGCGCCAGGCCGGGCGGGACCGCGGCCACCCGCAGGCGGCCGCGATCGGGCAGGGCATCAG
>DMZT01000029.1 GCA_003484865.1 Stenotrophomonas sp. | reverse complement strand
GCGACCATGGCGCGGCGTACATCACCCGCAGCACGGGCCTGAACCTGGCCGTTGCCAGCACCGGCAGGGTCGGCGCCGATGGCGCGCTGGTACAGACCGGCGGCGGCGATCTGGACATCCGCATCGGCGGCGGCCTCAATGCCGACCCCGCGCTGCGCTCCTTCACGGGCAGCAACAGCGCCCCGGTGGCCAACGAAATCACCGTCAACGACGCGCAGCGACTGGACGTCAACGGCAGCTTCACCAACCTGCGCGGGGCACTGCGGCTGGAAGCCGGTTCTGTGGGTGGTGTGGAACTGCGCTACGGAAAGCGCCAGGATGCCAAGGAGTCGCGTCCCTATGACGTGTACACCGCAACGGCCGCTACCGCAGCCGGTGGGCCGGTGCTGGTGCTCGGTGATGCCGGCGCCCGTCTGGATGCGCGTGGCGACCTGGTGCTGGGCACCGTCTCCGATCCGGGGCGCGTCGCCCAGTTCAACAATGGCACCCCCTTCAGCGTGGGCGGCAACACTTACCAGGACGGCGGCTGGAGCTGGTTCTCGCTGTGGACCCCGTCCACCGCGGTGGACCTGATGGCCGCCGGCGGCAACCTGACGCCGTCGCTGGCGATGCAGGACCGCAACGCTGGCACCGACGCCCGGGCGACCGACGGCAATCACGTGTATCCGTCGGTCCTGCGCGCGGTGGCTGCCAGCGGCAGCATCTACTACGGTCGCGCCCGCACGGCCCCGACCGCCGGCACCAACAACGAGGACTTCGTGGCGGGCGTGGTACTGGCGCCGTCGCCGGTGAACGGGCAGTTCGACGCACAGGGCACCGGTCAACTGGAACTGCTCGCGGCCGGCTCGATCTACGCCAACGGCACCGGCTTCGGCACCTCCGGCGCAGACCCGACCGCGTTGCCCAATCCCTGGAATCCCGGCTTCGTCGGGCTGGGGCAGGAGATGTGGTACGGGCGTCAATTCCTGCACAACGTCAGTACCGGCGCCCTGGCGCCCAGCGTGCTGATCTCAGGCGAACGCGCCAACGGCTCCCTGCAGATCTATCCGCTGTTCTCCTTCACTTCGCCGACCGCGTCCGGTTACGTGCACGTGGGCCAGACGCCTTCGCGCTACTACGCGCTCCACGGCGACCTGGTCGGGCTGCGCAGCGGCAGCGTGGTCGATACCCAGTACGGCGTCTTCAACAACGGTGTCACCACCAATATCACCAACACCTGGTACGACGGTGGTGGTGCCGTCGCCATCCGTGCCGGCCGGGACATCGTCAACTCGGGCACTCCGCTGGGTGCCTTCGACAACGTCGGCACGGTGTTTGGCAATGCCGATGGTGCGCTGGGCTGGATGGGCACCATCAACCGCGGCGATCCTGCCGCCGAGCCCCGGCCCACGGCGATCGCCAGCGGTACCGCACGCGGCAACCTGATCGTGCATACCAGTGCCGATGACGTGTCGGTCGTGCAGGCCGGGCGCGACATCCGCTTCAGCACGTTCTACGTCGCCGGCCCAGGGTTGCTCGACATCAGCGCCGGGCGCGACGTGTACATGGCCGACAAGGGCGAACTGCGCAGCCTGGGACCGGTCACCGGCGCCACGCCCGGCGACCGCAGCAGCGGCGCCAGCATCGCGGTGGCGGCCGGTCTTGGCGAGCACGGCGCGGATTGGAACGCCTTCGCCGCACGCTATCTGGATGCGGCCAACCTCGCCGATCCCGGCCGCGCGCTGGGCGATCAGGACGGCAAGGTGGTCCGTGTCTACGGCGGCGCGGTGTCGCTGGCGCAATGGCTGCAGGCGCAGTTCGGCTACGGCGGCGATGAGGCCGGTGCCGCCGCGTTCCTGGCACAACAGCAGCAGGCCCTGGACCAGGCGCACGCCACGGCGGTGGCCAGCGGCGGCACGGCCGCCAGCCGCGACCTCGCCCGGGAGTTCAAGCTGGAGAGCCAACTGCACCTGGTCAATTGGCTGACCGGCCGCTTCGGAGGTGCCAACGGACGCGGCCTGCACTTCGACGCCGCCAGCATGGACGCGCAGGCTTTCTTCGCCGCGCTGCCCGCCGAGCAGCAGAGCGCCTTCCTGCGCAACGTGTACTACGCGGAGCTGAAGGCCGCCGGCCGTGAGTACAC
The DNA here is from genome assembly GCA_003484865.1 of Stenotrophomonas sp. Lineage (GTDB taxonomy): Bacteria > Pseudomonadota > Gammaproteobacteria > Xanthomonadales > Xanthomonadaceae > Stenotrophomonas. The sequence goes on along the minus strand of DMZT01000029.1, from coordinate 5,396 downwards.
CGCCGTCGACGGACCGCGCGAAGGCAGCTATCTGCGTGGCCGCGAGGCGATCGCCACGCTGCTGCCGACCAAGGATGCCAAGGGGGGCGAGATCGCCTACCAGGGCGACCTGACCATGTTCAGCAGTGCGCTGTACTACGAGGGCGTGCTCGAATCGGCGGCGGGCCGGCGCCCGAAGCCGGGTCAGACCTACCTGAGCGAAGCGGACTGGATTGCCGCCGGCCGCCCCACCACCGGGGTGCGCTACTACCGTGTCAACGACGCCGGTATCCACACCGATTTCGGCGGCGACATCCATCTGCTGGTGCCCGGCGGTCGCACCCTGGTGGGCGTGGATGGTGGCTTCCTGCCGGGGGCCGGTTCCGGTGTGCTCACCCAGGGCGAGGGTGACATCAACATCTACTCGCGCGGCAGCCTGCTGCTCGGGCAGAGCCGCATCTTCACCACCTTCGGCGGCAACATCCTGGCGTGGTCGGCCGAGGGCGACATCAATGCCGGCCGCGGCAGCAAGACCACGGTGGTCTACACCCCGCAGCGCCGCGTCTACGACACCGTCGGCAACGTCGCGCTGTCGCCGAACACCCCCAATACCGGTGCGGGCATCGCCACCCTCAACCCGATCGCGGAGATTCCGCCCGGCGACATCGACCTGATCGCGCCGCTGGGCACCATCGATGCAGGCGAGGCCGGCATCCGCGTCTCGGGCAACGTCAACCTGGCCGCGCTGCAGGTGCTCAATGCCGACAACATCCAGGTGCAGGGCAAGGCAGTGGGCATTCCGGTGGTCGCGGCGGTCAACGTCAGTGCGTTGACCTCGGCCAGCGCGGCGGCGAACACCGCGGTGCAGGCGGCGCAGGAGATGGTCAAGCGCCAGACCCAGCAAACCCGTCCCTCCACCATCAGCGTGCAGGTGCTGGGCTTCGGCAGCGAAACCAGCAGCGTGGCACCGCCGAAGCACGAGGACCGCTACGACCCAGACAGCGTGGTGCAGGTGGTCGGCATGGGCGAGCTGAGCATCGAGCAGCGCGCCCGCCTCGATGCTGCGACGACGAAGCGACAGTGATGACGACGTCTTTCCTGCCTCTGGCCAGCGCGCGTGGCCAACGCCATGCGCGCGCACGCAACTGCCTTGCCGGTGCAACGGCGCTGTTACCGCCGTTGCGCACGCTCACCTCCTGCGCATCTGAATCCCTTTCCGCATTGAGAAGCCACTGATGTCTTAATCTCCCCGGCGCTGGCACGGGCATCCCTGCCACTGGGCCTGCTCTGCGCGATCTCGCTGGCCAACGCGCAGACCGCGCCTGCCGATGCCGACGCCGTCGCTGCCCCGATGGCGGCCGCGGCCGCCCCGGCTGCCCGCGTCAACATCAACGAGTACCTGGTGCGCGGCAACACCGTGCTCGGCGCGCGCGATATCGAGCAGGCGGTCTCCCCGCATCTCGGCCCGGACCGCACCCTGCAGGATGTCGAAGCGGCGCGCGTGGCGCTGCAGTCGGCCTACCAGGGCAAGGGCTACCAGTCTGTGTATGTGGATCTGCCCGAGCAGCAGGTCAGCGGTGGCGTGGTGATCCTGCAGGTCACCGAGACCCGCATCGGCCAGGTCAAGGTGGTCGGGGCCGAGCACAACGATCCCGCGCGCCTGGCCGAGCGCGTGCCGGCGCTGCAGGCCGGCGCCGTGCCGGACTTCGAACGCGCGCAGGCGCAGCTGACCGAACTCAACCGAGGCGGCAAGCGTCAGGTGGTGCCGCTGGTCAAGCCCGGCGCCGCTGAGGGCACGATGGATGTGGAGCTCAAGGTCGATGACACGTCCCCCTGGCGCTACAGCGCCACGCTCAACAACGACCACAGCGTGGACACCGAGCCACTGCGCAGCATCCTCACGGTCGGCCACGACAACCTCTGGCAGCGCGAGCACACCGCCTCGCTGACGTTCTTCGCCGCGCCGCAGGACCTGGACCAGGCCAACGTGTGGTCCGGTGCCTACGGTCTGCCGCTGGGCAGCCCGGACTGGATGCTGGATTTCTCCGGCTACCGCTCCGACAGCAACGTGGTGTCCACCGGCCAGACCAATGTCACCGGCAAGGGCCACGCGGTCGGCGTCAAGCTCAGCCACACCTTCCCGATGACGGGCGCCTGGTGGCACCAGCTCTCGGCCGGTGTCGACTTCAAGGACCTGGACGAATCGGTGGCGATGGTCGGCCAGGCCTCGGACTTCGCCCCGCTCAAATACGCGCCGGTCACCGTGGCCTACAGCGGCTTCCGCCAGGGCACCAAGCACCAGCTCAATGTGGGCGTGCAGGCGGTGTTCGGTGCGCGCAGCCTGTTCGGCTATGGCAGTACCGATGACGAGTTCGACTGGAAGCGCGCGTATGCCGATCCCAGCTTCTTCGCGCTCAAGCTGGAGCTGAGTGATACCTACACGCTGGAGAGTGGTGCGCAGTGGTTCGCGCGGCTTTCGGCGCAGATGACTGACCAGCCGCTGGTCTCCGGCGAGCAGTTCGCTGCCGGCGGCATGTTCACCACCCGCGGCTACCGCTCGGCCGAAGGCATCGGCGATTACGGCGCGTTGGCCACGCTGGAATGGCGCACGCGTCCGCTTGGCCTGTGGGGCCTGCAGGACTGGCGCTTCTACGGCTTCCTCGATGGCGCCTGGCTGGGCCTGCGCCGGCCGCTGCCTGAGCAGGCCGACAGCGCCGCGATGAGCGCCATCGGCGTGGGCAGCAGCCTGCGCATCGGTGAGCACTACAACCTCCGCTTCGACTACGGCCGGACGCTGCGCGACGGCCCGACCACGACCAAAGATGCCAACCGCCTGCACCTGAGCGTCGGCGCCAGCTACTGAGCCTGACTTTCCCAAGCATTTTCCGGAGATACCGTCCATGCAACGCCTTCTTGCCCTGTTGTTGTTCTGTCTGAGCATGTCCACGCTCGGCGTCGCCCACGCGGAAACCGCGTGGTGGCAGGCCGATTGGAAGTACCGCAAACCGATCACGCTCGATGCCAGCCCCAACGGTGCCGCCCTGGGCGGCAATCTCGGGCGCACCCCCGTGCTCATCCGCCTGCACACCGGCAACTTCGCGTTCGATGGTGTTGCCGAGGGCGGCAACGACCTGCGCTTCATCGGTGCCGATGGCCACACCGTGCTCAACCACCAGGTGGAGCAGTACGACGCGGCGCTGGGCATGGCCCTGATCTGGGTGGATGTGCCTACGCTCAGTGGCACTGCAGCGCAGACGATCTGGATGTACTACGGCAACGCCGGTGCGCCGGCGGCGGCCAATGGCCAGCGCGTGTTCGATCCAGACTACAGCGCGGTCTACCACTTCGCCGACAGCGGCACCGAGGCACGTGACACCACGGCGTACGTCAACACGCTCACCGGTGAGTTCAAGCCCGCAGACGGCGCGATCATCGGCCGCGGTGCCCAGCTGGCCGGTGCGCCGCTGCATCTGCCCGGTGCGCCGTCACTCGCCGTTGCCGCCAACGGTGCGATGACCGTCTCTGCCTGGATCAAACCGGACCAGCTCGGCCCGGACCAGGCGATCTACGCCCGCCGCGAGGGCGGCAACGTCTTCCTCGTTGGCCTCGACAACGGCGTGCCTTACGTGCGCGTCAACGACCAGCGCAGCCAGCCGATTCCGGCGCTGGTGGCGGGCCAGTGGGCACACGTGGCGGTGTCCAGCACCGAGAATGCGGTGATCCTGTACGTCGCCGGCCGCGAAGCAGTGCGTCTGGCCACCGGCCTGCCGGCCTTCACCGGTGAGGCCTTGCTCGGTGGCGATGCACCCGCCGCGGGTGCGGCGGGCGATGCGGCTGCCATTCCGGCCGCGCAGCCGTTCCTCGGTGTAATCGATGAAGTGCGTGTGTCCAAGGTGGCACGCCCGGCCACTGCACTGCTGGCCGATGCCACCGCGCAGGGTGCCGAATCGCGCCTGATCGCCTTCGGCGAAGACGAGCAGTCGGCGGGTGTGAGCCACTTCGGTTTCATCCTCAAGGCGATGCCGGTCGATGCCTGGGTGGTGGTGATCGTGCTGGGCCTGATGCTGCTGCTGTCGTGGGCGATCATGATCGCCAAGAGCCGCTACTTCGGCACCGTGGCCAAGGCCAACGAGGCCTTCACCGCCCAGTACAAGAAGGTCACCGGTGCACCGGTCGCCTCGCTGCAGGCGCTGGAACGCACCGGCAGTTTGGCCCCGCAGATCCGCGACAACTCCACGCTGTGGCGGCTGTACCGCATCGCCATGGAAGAAATGGACGGGCGCGGCTCGCACCACCATGGCCTCACCGCCGCGGCGATCACCTCGATCCGCGCCTCGATGGATGCCGAAGTCACGCGCGAGACCGAGCGCATGTCCAAGCGCATGAACTGGCTGTCCACCACGATCGAAGGCGCGCCGTACATCGGCCTGTTCGGCACCGTGATCGGCATCATGCTGGTGTTCGCGGTGGCGGCGATGGCCGGCGCGGTGGACATCAACTCGGTGGCCCCGGGCATGGCGGCGGCCCTGCTGTGTACGGCGGCCGGTCTGGGCGTCGCGATCCCGGCGCTGTTTGGCTACAACTGGCTGGCCTCGCGCGCTGAAGCGATCGCGGCGGACATGTCGGTGTTCGTCGACGAGTTCACCGCGCGCCTGGCCGAAGAGTTCGACCGCACCGCACCGGCCGCCGCAGCGCGCCCGGTACTGGCCTGAGGAGATCACCATGGCCAGGGCAAAGCGGTTCGGCATCAAGAAACGCGAGAAAGGCATCAACGTCACCCCGTTCGTGGACGTGCTGCTGGTGGTGCTGGTGATCTTCATCCTCACCAGCAACGCCACCATTCCCGGGATCGAGGTCAACCTGCCGAAGGCCAGTTCCAGCATGGCGCTGGAGAAGCCCAAGACCAAGGCGATCACGGTCGACAACGCCGGCCAGATCTTCCTGGACGCCTACCCGGTCAGCCTGGCCGAGCTGGAGGATCGCCTGCGCACGGAGAAGGCACTGAATCCGGATATCCCGGTGATCGTGCGCGGCGATGCGCAGGTGCAGTACGCGCGTGTGGTCGAAGTGCTCGACCTGCTGCGCAAGATCGAGCTGACCCAGGTCGGCCTGGTCACCGGCAAAGTGCAGGGGTGAGGGCGTGACTTCCCTCCACTCCCGCAGCGGTGACAGCGTGCCCGCGTGGCGCCGCTGGTGGCCCGTGGCGGCGTTGCTCGTCGGCCTGGCGGCCGTGGCGTTGCTCCTCTGGTACCTGCTGTTCAAGGACACCGCCAGTACGCGCCGGCCCGTGGCCGAGATCCCAATGGTGATGTTGCCGCCGCCACCGCCGCCGCCCCCACCGGAGCCCGAGCCCGAGCCGGAGGTGACCCCTGAAGAGGTCATGCCCGAGCCCGAGCCGCTGGAGATCGGAAGAGCGT
>DMZT01000398.1 GCA_003484865.1 Stenotrophomonas sp. | reverse complement strand
AGGCCGCGCAGCAGCGCCTGGACCTGGCGGCCGAGCAGACCCGCCAGCGCACCGAGCAGGCCATGCTGGCCACGTACGAGAACGAGGACGATCTGCGCCGAGTGTTCGCCGAGCGCAGCGGGATCCTGGACAACAACATCCACACCGCCAGTTACAACGTGGCCAGCGTGCGTGATGCGCTGGTCACGCTGCTGGCCAGCGCGGGCAACCGCGAGCTGGATGGGCAGCCGGTGCCGGACAAGCAGGCCGAGCGCATCCGTGAGCGGCATGCCGAGCTGGTGGCGCAGCGGCGCATGCAGGCGTCGTTCGAGCAGCAGCGCCAGGCGCTGGATGTGGAGATCGAGAGCACGCTGCAGCGTTATCGGTTGCTGAAGGGTGTGGGGAGCGATCCGCGCGGGTAAGGGTGGATGTGCGATTGCGTTGAAACGAAGGCGGCCTTTTTGGTCGCCTTTTTGGTTTTTCTACGCTCCGCATCGCGGGCATGAAGCTTGCTGTGAACTGTTGCGGACGCGGGGGCGGTGGGTTGGTCGGGCGGCGGCCGGGGGACATTTGCCGAGGGGCCTGCCCACCGCTGCGGGGCCCTCACGCTCGCGACAAACCTGAGCGGAGACGCCACCCGATCCACCTTCCGGCGGAGTTCCCAGGCCAGACGTACACGGCCGTGCGCATCTGCATTGCCGTGGAATGTGGCGCTCCGATCCATGAGGGAAGCACCTTTTTATGCACTTTTTACGGGAGTCGCCGGTTTCGGGCGTGGAGCGTTTATGCCGGGCAGGCAGACCATGAGCGCCTGACGTGGAGTGGTTCCACCTGGACGTCCCATGCACCTGTATCTGCCTGTCTCCCCCGCCGGTGCCCCGTGCACCGCGCGCTCCCTTTCCCGCGTTTGAGGCCACGACCATGTCTGCCTGGCTTTCCCTGCTGTGCGGCGTGCTGGTGCTCGTTGCCGCCGCCTATCTGTTGTACGTCGTGCTTCGGCCCGAAACCTTCTGACCGGAGCCGACCATGACCGAGATCCTGTTGATCCTGCTGGCCAGCATCGTGCTGGCCTTTCCGCTGGGGCTGTACCTGGCCCGGGTGATGCGCGGTGGCCCGATGCGCGGCGACGCGCTGTTCGGGTGGATTGAAAAACCGCTGTACCGGCTGCTCGGGGTGAACCCGGCGCGCGGCATGTCCTGGCGTGGCTACGTGGGTGCCTTCCTGCTCAGCAACGTGGTGATCGCGGTGCTGGTGCAGGCGGTCTTCATGACCCAGGCCTGGCTGCCGTTCAATCCCGACCAGATTCCCAACATGCGCTGGGATACCGCGCTGCACACGATGGTGTCGTTCCTGACCAACACCAACCAGCAGCACTATTCCGGCCAGGCGCAGCTGTCCTACTTCGCGCAGATGACCGCGATCACCGGGCTGCAGGTGGTGACGCCGATGATGGGCCTTGCGCTGGTGGTGGCCACCCTGCGTGCACTGTTCAGTGCGCGCCCTGAGGACGTGCCGGCTGACCAGGCCGCGCTGCTCAGTGCGGACCGCCGTGTCGATGTGGGCAACTACTACGCCGATGTGGTGCGCGCGTGCGTTCGCTTCATGCTGCCGCTGTGCCTGTTGTGGGCGGTGCTGCTGACCAGCCAGGGCGTGCCCGCCACGTTCACTGGTGGTCCGCAGGCCACGCCGATCGATGCCGCGGCCGGCATGGACACGCAGAAGATTCCGCTCGGCCCGGTCGCGGCGATGGTCGCGGCCAAACAGCTGGGCACCAACGGCGGTGGCTGGTACGGCCCCAACAGCGCGATGCCGCTGGAGAACCCGACCCCGCTGTCCAATGCGCTGGAACTGATCGGCATCCTGCTGATCCCGATCGCGGTGATCTTCATGCTCGGCGCGTTCACCGGACGCAGGCGCCTGGCCGGGCTGGTGTTCGGCTGCATGCTGGCGATGTCCAGCGTGTCGATTGCCGCCACGGTGTGGCTGGAGGGTCACTCGGCCACGGCGGCCAGCCCGCTGCTGATGGAGGGCAAGGAAGTGCGCTTCGGTGCCGATGGCACGGGGCTGTGGGCCGCGATCACCACCCAGGTATCGAACGGTTCGGTCAACGGCATGCATGACTCGCTCAGTCCGCTGGCCGGTGCCGTGCCGATGGTCAACATGCTGGTGAATGCGATCTGGGGTGGCATCGGCTGTGGCCTGCAGCAGTTCATCGTGTACCTGCTGCTGGGCGTGTTCCTGGCCGGGCTGATGACCGGCCGCACCCCGGAACTGTTCGGCCGCAAGCTGGAAACGCCGCAGGTGCGCCTGCTCGCGCTGCTGGTGCTGCTGCAGCCGATCACCATCCTGGGCTTCACCGCGCTGACCCTGGCGATCCCGTCGATCACCGGCACCTCCAACCCCGGCTTCCACGGCATCAGCCAGGTGTTCTACGAGTACACCTCGGCGTTCGCCAACAATGGCTCGGGCTTTGAGGGCCTCGGCGATGCCACGGTGTGGTGGAACCTGAGCTGCACCCTGGTGCTGTTGCTGGGTCGCTACCCCGTGCTGGTGATCCCATTGATCGTGGCCGCGCAGCTGGCGGCCAAGCGGCGGGCGCCGGAATCGGCCGGCACGCTGCAGATTGAAACCCCGACCTTCGCGCTGACCCTGATCGCGCTGATCGTCATCCTCACCGTATTGCAGTTCATGCCGGCGCTGGTCCTTGGCCCGGTGGCCGACCACCTGTCGCTGACGCTGCACTGAGACCGCCTCCCATGAGTACGTACCCGTTGAACGTTTCTTCCCACCGCCGCCAGCGCCTGCTGGACGGCGCCGGCTGGCGCCGCGCCCTGCGCGATGCCGTGATCAAGCTCTCGCCGCGGCACCTGCTGCACAGCCCGGTGATGGCCGTGGTGATGGTCGGCACGGTGGTCAGCGCACTGGTGACGCTGAGCGGCAATGCGCCGCTGGGCTTCGGCCTGGCGGTCACCGCGATCCTGCTGCTGACCGTGCTGTTCGGCAACTTCGCCGAGGCTGTCGCCGAAGCGCGTGGCCGCGGCCAGGCGGCCTCGCTGCGGCGTGCCCGCCAGGACCTCACCGCGCGCCGACTGGCCGCC
>DMZT01000397.1 GCA_003484865.1 Stenotrophomonas sp. | reverse complement strand
TGCGGCTGACCACCGCCTCGAACGCCTCGCGGAACCGCGCCATCTCGGCCTCGGTGCCGACCGTTACCCGGACCCGCTGCGGCCAGATCGGCCAGCTGCGGCCGATGACCACGCCGCGCTTGGCCATCGCTGCGGAAAACGCTGCGCCGTCACGCTGCACATCGACCACGAAACAGTTCGCTTCGGAAGGCATGCAGGTAAAACCGCGCTTGCCCAGCCAGCCGATGGTCTCCTGCCGCACCAGGGCATTCTCCGCGTTGCGCTGCGCGATCAACCCGGGATCGCGCAGGCTCGCCAGCCCGGCGGCCACCGCCGTGACCGGCAACGGGTTGTCGCCCAGGCTGGCCAGTTCCTTCAGCCTATCCGGATGCGCAGCCGCCACGCCCAGGCGCAGTCCGGCCATCCCGTAGAGCTTGGAGAAGGTGCGCAGCACGATCACGTCATCGCGCTGCATCACCTGGGCGATCACCGAGCGTTGTTCGCTGTACTGCAGGTAGGCCTCATCGACCAGCACCCGGGTCTGCGCAGGCGTGTTGGCCAGCAGCCAGGCGATGTCGGCCGTCGGGGTGATCGAGCCGGTGGGATTGTTGGGGTTGCACAGGTACAGCAGGCCGGCATTGACCGTCGCGGCAGCCGCCGCCATCGCACGCACGTCGTGTGCCCCGTCGGCGCGCAGCGGCACCTTGACCACCGTGGCCCCACGCGCAGCGGCAAGATCGCCCAGCGCCTCGAAGGTGGGATCGGCGACCACCAGCCCCGCACCAGGCGAGGTCCAGAGCACTGCCGCCCGGTTCAGTGGCTCGCTGGAGCCCGGATACAGCCGCACGTGATCCTTGCCGATGCCTTCCTGCTGGGCGAACAGATCGCGCAGCTCGCCGGCCAGAGCAAACAGATACCGCCCGCTGCCGGCGACGATGTCGCGTGCCGCGGCCTGCGCGGCAGGCGATGGCCCATAGGGGCACTCGTTGAAGTTCAGCAGCACCGGTCCCGCACTGGCGGGGAGCGCGCGCGACGGCGTGGCCGACGCAGGCAGTACGCCCAGGCCGGACAACGCCAGGCCGGTACCGGCCAGTTGCAGAAACGAGCGACGGGAAGCGGCAAGGGCAGGGCTCACGGTGCACCGGCAAAGAGGGGTTCGACGCAACCTAGCGCCACTGCGAATCGGCGGCAAGCATTCTTCACTGCGCGCAGGAGCGGGGGGAGGGGTAAAATTGAATGCCCCGCCAGGATCGCCTTCCGCATGACCCCCAGCCCCGCCGCACGTGCCGACGTCCTGCGCCGCCAGATCGAGGATGCCGGCAAGGCATACCACGAGCGCGACGAGCAGCTGATTCCCGACGTCGAGTACGACCGGCTGGTGCGCGAGCTGGAAGCGATCGAGCAGGCGCACCCCGAGCTCATCACCGCAGACTCGCCGACCCGGCAGGTGGGTGGCAAAGCCTCTTCGCGCTTCGCCGAGGTTCGCCATGCGGTGCCGATGCTGTCGCTGGGCAACGCCTTCAGCGATGAGGAAGTCCAGGATTTCGTGCGCCGCATCGGCGAGCGCCTGCGCCGGCGCACGCTTTACTTCTCCGCCGAACCCAAGCTCGACGGCCTGGCGATCAGCCTGCGCTACGAGAATGGCCGCTTCGTCCAAGGCGCAACCCGGGGTGATGGCGCCACCGGTGAGGATGTCAGTGCCAACCTGCGCCAGATCAGCGTGATCCCGCAGGCGCTCACAGGCGAAGGCTGGCCCGAGGTGTTGGAAGTACGCGGCGAGGTCTACATGGCCCGCGCTGATTTCGAGGCCTACAACGCCGATGCCCGGCTGCATGACGGCAAGGTGCTGGCCAATCCACGCAATGCCGCGGCCGGCTCCCTGCGCCAGCTGGATCCGAAGATGAGCGCCAAGCGCAAGCTCAGTTTCTACGCCTATGGCATCGGCCAGGTCGACGGCGGTGAACTGCCGCCCACCCATTCGGCCACGCTGGCCCAGCTGCGTGCATGGGGCTTCCCGGTCAGCGACCTGTGCCAGGTGGTGGAAGGTGCGGACGGGCTGCTCGCCTATTACCGTGACATTGGCGAGCGCCGCGATGGCCTGGCCTTCGATATCGACGGTGTGGTCTACAAGCTCGATGACCGTGCCGGCCAGGAACAGATGGGCTTCGTCGCGCGTGCTCCGCGCTGGGCGATCGCACACAAGTTCCCGGCACAGGAGCAGACCACCACGGTGGAGGCGATCGAGATCCAGATCGGCCGGACCGGCGCGGCGACCCCGGTGGCGCGGCTGGCACCGGTGGCCGTGGCCGGCGTGATCGTGTCCAACGCGACGCTGCACAACGCCGATCAGATCGCGCGTCTGGATGTACGTGTCGGCGATACGGTGATCGTGCGCCGCGCCGGCGATGTGATCCCGGAAGTGGTCAGCGTCATCGCCGATCGCCGCCCCGCCGGTACCACGCCGTGGCAGATGCCCTCGCAGTGCCCCGTATGCGGTTCGGAGATCGTCCGCGAAGAGGGCGAGGCCGCCTGGCGCTGCTCGGGTGAGTTGAGCTGCCCGGCGCAGCGCAAGGAAGCCATCGCGCACTTCGCCTCGCGCCGTGCGATGGATATCGACGGGTTGGGCGGGAAGTACATCGAGACGCTGGTCGATGCCGGCATCGTGCGCGGCGTGGCGGATCTGTACCGCCTGCAGCGCGATCAACTGCTGCAGCTCAAGCTGGTGCTGGATGCCGAGTCGCCCGAGGCGCTGGCCAGCCAGATCGGCCTGCATCTGCCGCCGGAAGGCAGCGGTGACTATCTGCGCGGTCTGCTCAAGCTGGATGGCAGCGATGCGGGATGGCGCGCGCAGGCGCTGGCGATGCCGACCACGTTCACCTGGAACACGAAAAAGATCGCCACCAAGTGGGCCGACAACCTGATCGCCGCCATCGACGCCAGCCGCACCACCACGCTGGAGCGCTTGTTGTTCGCGCTGGGCATCGAGCACGTAGGCGAAAGCACCGCCAAGGCCCTGGCCACCTGGTTCGGCGATCTGCAGCTGATCCGCCACCTGCCGTGGCCGCTGTTCAAGCGCGTGCCCGATATTGGCGGCGAAGTCGCGCGCTCGCTCGGCCACTTCTTCGAGCAGGCCGGCAACCAGGAGGCGATCGATGCCTTGCTGCAGGTCGGTCAGGTACGCATCAGCGATGTGCACCCGCCGATCGCCAAGCTGCGCGAGGGTCTGGATTTCGCGCAGTTGCTGGTCGAGGCGGAGATTCCGGGCATCACCCGCCTGCGCGCCGAGAAGCTGGTCGCCATGCTGCCGGACGCTGCCGCGGTGCTGGATGCCGAGCCGGTGCGCTTTGTGGCCGCCGGCCTGCCCAACGAGGTGGCCATGGGCCTGGCCGACTGGCTGGACAGCGAGGGCCATGGGCCGATGCTGCTCAAGGCCGAGGATTACCGCCAGAAACTGCTGGCGCTGGCGCCGGAACAGGCCGAGCAGGCAGCAGGTCCGCTGGAGGGCCAGACCGCTGTGCTGACCGGGACGTTGTCGCAGATGAATCGCGATGAGGCCAAGGCGCGCCTGGAAGCACTGGGTGCCAAGGTGGCCGGCAGTGTGTCCAAGAAGACCTCGTTCGTGGTGGCGGGTGCCGAGGCCGGGTCCAAGCTGACCAAGGCACAGGAACTGGGCGTGCCGGTCTGGGATGAAGACCAGCTGGTCGCTTTCCTCGCGAAGTATTGAACAAGAGAGATCGCATGCAGACCATTCCCCTTGATTTCCGTCTGGCCACCGTGGCTGACACCGCGTTGTTGATCGGGCTGATGCGCGATTTCTACGCCGAGGACAAACTCGATTTCGACGACACCCGCGTGCGCACTGCCTTGGCCGCACTGCTGGAAGATCCGCGCAATGGCGAAGTGTTGTTGTGGCTGGACGAGGCTGGCACGGTGGTGGGCTACGGTGCCCTGGCGATGGGCTTCAGCCTGGAGCAGGGCGGTCACTTCGCGCTGCTGGACGAGCTCTACCTGGCCCATGCCGCGCGGGGCCGCGGGCGCGGCAAGCAGGCGCTGGCGATTCTGGAGCAGCGTGCCAATGCGCGGGGCGTGGAACGCATGCGCCTGGAAGTGAACCACCACAACGAACTGGCGCGCCGGTTGTACCTGGCCACCGGCTATGTGGATGACACCCGCGATCTGCTGACGCTGCCGTTGGCCCAGCGCCTGAAGGACGCGCGCGCATGATCGCCGCGCTGCGCCAGCGAGCCGTGCTCAACGCGCTGATCCGCAGCTTCTTCGCCGCGCGCGATGTCCTGGAGGTGGAAACGCCGATCCTCTCCGCCGCCGGCAATACCGAGCCGAACATCGACAGCTTCCACACCCGTTTCAGTGGGCACGTGGATGCAGGCACGCCGCAGCGATGGCTGCGCACCTCGCCGGAGTTTCCCCTCAAACGGCTGCTCGCCGCCGGGGTGGGGGACTGTTACGAACTCGGCCGCGTGTTCCGTAATGGCGAGGCCGGTGGCCGCCACAACCCCGAGTTCACCATGCTGGAGTGGTACCGGGTCGGCTGGGATCACCGCAGCTTGATGGGCGAGACCGCCGAGCTGGTGCGCGCCGCTCTGCAGCTGGTCCAGCGCGAGGCCACGTTGGAGGTCATCGATTACCGCGGTCTCTACCAGCGGCATATCGGGCTGGACCCGTTCGAGGCCAGCCTGGAACAGCTGCAGGCGCCGCTGGCCGAGATCCGCATCGATGCCGATGGGCTCACCCGCGACGACTGGCTCGATCTGCTGATGACCCACTGCATCCAGCCGCACTTCCGTGACGACACGATGACGGTGGTGCACGACTGGCCGGCCACCCAGGCGGCACTGGCGAGGATCCGCCCCGGCACACCCGCGTTGGCCGAGCGTTTCGAGCTCTACTTGGGCAATGTGGAGCTGGCCAACGGCTATCACGAGCTGAACGATGCGGCTGAACAACGCGCTCGCTTCGAGCGCGACCATGCGATACGCACCGCACGTGGCGATGTGCTGCCCCCGGTGGATGAACACCTGCTCGCGGCCTTGCCGGAACTGCCCGATTGCGCGGGTGTCGCGGTCGGTGTGGACCGCTTGTTGATGGCGATGAACCGCACCGGCCGGATCGCCGATGTACTGGCCCTGGATTTCGCCCACGCTTGAGGCGTTTTGACGCATTCGCGTCTTGCGCGGCCTGCATGATGATGCTCTGATCACACCGGATGTCCGAAGGTGGTCAGGTGATCGTTCAGGCGTGGCAGGGATCGAGTTGATGAAGCTGTTGGTAGGCGCGGGCATGCCCTTGTGGCCGGTGTTGCTGTGGACTGCGCTGATGCCGGAGACGGCCCTCGCGCAGGCGGGCGGCTACGCCGGCGAAGTGGTGCGCTGCGAATCGCGCGATATGGGATGGGTGCACTGCGATATTCCCACCGAGCGCGGCGTGGATCTGATCCGCCAGCTCTCCGACAACAGTTGTGTGCGTGGCTCGGAGTGGGGCACCGATCGCTCCGGCGTCTGGGTCACGCTGGGCTGCCGCGCCGAGTTCCGCGCACGCACGGCCGTGGCGGCGACCCGCAGCGATGGAGAGCGTCGCACGCGCCGCGTCGTGCGCTGCGAATCCAATGGCCGCCCGCAGAGTTGTCCGGTGGTGTTGCAGGGTGCGCCGGTGCGTCTGCTTCGCCAGCTCACCTCGCTGCCCTGCCGCGAAGGCCACAGCTGGGGCTACCGCCGCAA
>DMZT01000399.1 GCA_003484865.1 Stenotrophomonas sp. | reverse complement strand
TCAGCGGCGCCATCCGGACCCGGTTGCGCCCGCTGGTCTTGGCGTCGTACAGCGCCTCATCCGCCCGGGCGATCAGCGCCTCCAGCAGCCGCTGGTCGCCGCCCGGCAGCGCCTCGCCGATCGCGCCCCCGACGCTGACAGAGACAGTGATGCGCTCGCCGCCCACGAGGATGGGTTCAGCCGCCACCGCACTGCGCAACCGTTCGGCGGCGGCGGGAATCTCATCGACGGCGGACGCCGCCAGCAGGGCGATGAACTCTTCGCCGCCGAAGCGGGCGAACAGATCGCGCTCCCGCAGGGCGTCGCGGCAGCGCTTGGCGACCACCTTGAGGACTTCATCGCCGACCGGATGGCCGTAGGTATCGTTGATCTTCTTGAAGTGATCCACGTCCACCATCAGCACCGCGACAGCGCGGCCGTTGGCTTCGCGGGCGGCGATGATCTGGACCGAGCATTCTTCGAAATGACGGCGGTTGGGGACGCCGGTCAAGGGATCGGAGGAGGCGAGGCGGCGCAGCTCGGCGGCCATCAGCAGATCGGCGGTGACATCGGTGAACAGCCAGATGCGCCCGTGTGCGCCGTTGCCGCGCACCGGATGGGTGTCCACTTCGAAGGTGCGCTCGCCCAGGGTCCAGTTCTGCTTGGCGGCGAACTGGTCGTTGTTCATCTGGGCGCTGTAGGCCACTTCCAGCTCGGCGTGGTTGTCGCAGCGTTGACGCAGGGCGCGCATCGGGCCGGCCAGATCCGCCGCGCGGTGATTGCCTGCCGTGCAGCCCAGCAGCTCCGCGGCGTGCTCGTTGACAGCCGCCCCGACGCCATCGCCGTCGATCAGCACGATGCCCGCCGGCACGCTTTCAAACAGATCCAGGAACTGATTGCGGACGATCGTGCCGCGTGCGGCTTCGCGCCGTGCGGACAGCAGCCGGGCCACGCTCGTGGCCAGCAGTGGCACCTGTGCCGTCAAGGCTGCCGGGGCAGGGGGGCTTCGCCAAAGCAGCAGCAGGCCACTCAGCGGCGCGCCGTGGGAGGGGGCCGGAACGTACAGCAGGCGGGCGGGGCGGCCTTCCAGGGCATGGATGATCGCCGTCGGCAGCCGGAAGTCCGCTGCGTCCATGGCCTCGCCGGTCCAGCGCGCCTCGAGGATGCCGCTGCGCGCCAGGTTGAAGCTCGGCGAGGGCAGTGCCGGGGCTGACACCGCCCAGGTCGCCCTGCCGCCGACGTCCACCTCCACCGCCATCACCAGGTCAGCGTGGGAGGCGAGGCGGGCGAACTGGCACAGGGCCGCCAGCGCGTCACTGTCGGACGTCGTCACAACGCGGTGCCCGCCAGTCGCTGTTCAAGGATGCGCATGACGTCATCCGGCGCGGTCATGTGCGGAAGATGACCCGAGGCATCGATCACATCCAGGGTGGCGCCATCGATCGCGTTGGCCAGCCAGTGGCCGACGGCGACCGGTACCGCCACGTCGTGCGCGGTCTGGATGAGGTGGACCGGCGTGGAAACCCGCGCAGCCAGGCTGCGCAGATCGGAGGTGAAGATCGTGCGCGACGTATTGAGGGCGATATCCGGGCGCATCTGGAACAGCGTATTGGAGAAATCGGCGACAACCGCGCTGTCCTCCACGCCGACGACCATCGGGGCGAAGCCGGCGATCCAGGCCTGGTAGTTGGCGCGCATGCTCTCGAACAGCTGCTCCAGGTCCTGCGGCTGGAAGCCGCCGGTGTAGCCGTCGTCGTCGAGATAACGCGGCGACGCACCGATGATGACCAGGCGCTCGAACAGCTCTGGGCGTGCAACGGCGGCGGCCGCGCCGATCATGCCGCTCATCGAGTGGCCGATGTAGGTGCAGTCATGCACGTCCAGCTCGTCCAGAATGTCGATCAGATCGTCGGCATAGCCGAACAGCGAACCGTGCCGTTCGAAATCGTAGGTCTGCGCACCTTGCGGACCGCAGCCGGCAAGATCGAAGGAGATCACATCAAAGCGTGCTTCAAACCAGGGGCGCAGGGCGTTCCATGCGGTCTGATCGGTACCAAAGCCGTGTGACAGGATCGCGACCGCTTTACCCGCACCGCTTCGGCGCCCGTTGAACCGCTCGAAACTCTTCACGCACATCCACCCATGGCGTCTTGCAAGGGCCGAATACTAGGTCACGGGCGCGCGTGGGTCCAACGCGCCCCCGTGCTGAATACCAGTTGCCGCAGATAACCGCCGATGAAACCTGCGATGGCCCCTGCGAGCGTATCCAGCAGTAAACGGGCCGCGGCGCGGGCGATACGGCTGGCATGCAGCCGCACCCACGGCAACAAGGTCATCGCCTGGGCACCGATCAGCAGGATCAGCACATCCAGCCCCAGCGCATCCACCACCGGCAGCAGTGGTGCAAGCAATGGATTGCAGGCCATCAGGGTCACGATCGCGGCAGTGATTGCGA
The DNA here is from genome assembly GCA_003484865.1 of Stenotrophomonas sp. Taxonomy (GTDB): domain Bacteria; phylum Pseudomonadota; class Gammaproteobacteria; order Xanthomonadales; family Xanthomonadaceae; genus Stenotrophomonas. The sequence continues at coordinate 426 of DMZT01000399.1, read as the reverse complement.
ACAGGGCGCGTCGGCCCACCGGCGTGGCGGTCCAGCGGAGAAGGCGGGCAGTCAGGGACACGGCAGGCTCCAGGCAGTTGGCCGGAGTGTACTGCGGTATGGTCATGCTCGAACTCCCGGGGATCACCCTCATGAAGATCGCAGTATTCAGCGCCCGCCCGTACGACCAGCAGTTTCTCGATGAGGCCAGCCAGCGCCGCGGGGCAGGGCAGCCGTTCGAGTTTCTGTACTTCGATGCCGCGCTGGATCTGCATACCGCGGCGCTGGCGCAGGATTGCGAGGCGGTCTGCGTGTTCGTGAATGACCGGCTGGATGCCCCGGTACTGCAGGCGCTGCAGGCAATGGGCGTGCGCGCGGTCCTGCTGCGCTGCGCCGGCTTCAATAATGTCGACCTCGCAGCGGCGGAGCAGCTGGGCCTGTTCGTGG
>DMZT01000480.1 GCA_003484865.1 Stenotrophomonas sp. | reverse complement strand
CGGCGTCATGTGCTGACGCTGGAAGACGCGGTCCGCAAGATGACCAGCTGGCCCGCACAGCGGATGGGGTTGAGCGATCGCGGGCTGATCCGCGAGGGGATGCGCGCCGATATCGTGCTGTTCGATCTGGACACGCTGGACGATGTGGCGAGCTGGGACGCGCCCGCCGGCGCGCCGACCGGCATCGAAACCGTGATCGTCAACGGTGTGGTGAGTTTCGAGGGTGGCAAACACACCGGCGCCCGGGCGGGCTCGGCGCTGCGCCACCCATGCCGCACGCGCTGATCCACGTGCGCGCTCCAACAAACACAGGACACACCTCATGATCCGACACGCCTCCGGCTGGAGTCTTCTCTCTCTGGCGCTCGCCGCCTCCGCGCCAGCACTGGCCGCCGCACCACCGATCACCAGCGCGGAGGATCTGGGCACCGCGGTCTCGGCACAGATCGCCTGCGCCGGCATCTTCGTGGCCAACCGCGCCGAGGCCGACGTGCTGCGCGACGACATCCACGCACTGGCGCCATTCACCAGGACGGTGGCGCTGGCGGTCGATCGCAAGGCAGGGACGGTCACCGCCTCCGCGCCTGGGACGGCCAGCCGGACCGCGTTGCATCGCCCGGCGGTCGGCTGCACGCTGACCACGGGCGACGTGCCGCTCGCGGCGCTCAAGGCCCAGGCGGCCCAGCTCACGCCACTATCGCCACTGGCGGCGCGCCCCTGGCCACAGGGTGACCGGCCTGTGCCGGCGCTGCAGGCCGCCGCAGAAGCGAAGCTCGACCGTGCCGCACTGGACGCGGCCGTGAGTGCGGCCTTCGATGAGCAGAACGTGGGCGGTTACCCGGACACCCGTGCGATCGTGGTGGTGCAGGGTGGGGCAATCGTTGCCGAGCGTTACGCGCCTGGCTTCAACCAGAACACCCGCATGTTGGGCTGGTCGGCTACCAAAAGCATCATGGGCACGCTGGTTGGCCTGCTGGTGGATGACGGCGTGCTCAAGCTGGATGACCCCGCGCCGGTGCCGGAATGGAAGGGCGAAGGCGATCCGCGCGGCGCGATCACGCTGCGCCAGTTGCTGACGATGTCGAGCGGGTTGGCCTTCGTGGAGAGCTACAAGCCCGGGAACGAATCGATCAAGATGCTGTTCGAGGCCGGTGACATGGGCGCGCTGGCGGCCGCGATGCCGCTTGAACATGCGCCAGGCACGCACTGGAGCTATTCCTCGGGTACGACCAACATCCTGTCGCGGATCGTCTTCGAGGCCACCGGCGGCACCCTGGAAGGCATGACCCGATTTGCACAGACACGGTTGTTCGAGCCGGCCGGCATGCGCAGCGCGCTGATCGAGCCGGACGAGTCCGGTGTCCTGGTCGGCAGTTCCTACGGGTATGCAACGGCACGGGATTGGGCGCGCTATGGGCTGCTGCATCTGAACCACGGCGAGGCCGATGGCAAGCGGCTGCTGTCGCCGGAATGGCTCCAGTTCGCGGTGACGCCCACGCCAGCATCACCGCGCCCCTCATACGGCGCGCAGCTGTGGTTGAACCGGGCCGCGGCTGCAGAAGAAGGTCGGAAGGTGCTGCAGGACGTGCCTCCCGATGCCTTCATGGCGATGGGCCACAACCATCAGATCATGGCGGTGATTCCCTCGCAGGATGCGGTGATCGTGCGTCTGGGCTGGACACCGGAAGGGCAGAAGTTCGACTGGAACAAGTATCTGTCGCAGATCGCGGCCGCACTGGCACTGGCACCGGCCCCGGCCCCGGTAGCTGCGAAGTAATCCGTAACGCGGCACGAGGGAGGGGCGCCGGACACGGCGCCCATTGACAGTTCTCCGCGCGGAGAACTAATGTCTCGATGTGAGAATTACTCACCTTGAGGCAGGGAAAGCAGATGTGCTCGATCAAGCTGTTGGCAACGCCCGCTGTGGCGCGTGACATGGCCGCATCCGGAGTGAACGCCTGATGGCCCGCCTCACCCTCGGCATCGCCGTCGACGCGCTGCGTCTGGCCGCACCGTTCCGCATCGCCAGCCACGTCTTCGACAGCCGGCTGGCCTGCCTTGTCACCCTGGATGACGGCACGCACGTCGGCCGCGGTGAGGCGACCGGCGTCTATTACCTGGGCGAAGACATCGAGACCATGCGCCTCCAGCTCGAAGCCGTGCGTGATGCCATCGAGGCACACCCCACGCGCGAGGAACTGCGAGCGATCCTGCCAGCCGGTGGCGCTCGCAACGCGGTTGATGCTGCCCTCTGGGAGCTGGAATCGAAGCAGGCAGGCAAGCCCGTATGGGCGCTTGCAGGGCTGCCGCCGCCGCGGCCGCTCCCCACGACCTTCACGGTCGGCGCCGATGAGCCGACGGCGATGGCGGCCGCCGCGGTCGCGTATCGCCAGGCGCGTTCGATCAAGGTCAAATTGACCGGTGATCTCGACCTGGACATCGCGCGCGTCGCGGCGATCCGTCAGGCGCGGCCCGAGGTATGGCTGGGGGTCGATGCCAATCAGGGTTACCAGGTCGGCGATCTCGAGCGGCTGGTGGCAGCCATGGTGGACGCTGATGTAGCGCTGATCGAACAGCCGCTGGCCCGGGGGCGCGAAGCCGATCTGGACGGATTCGTGTCGCCGATTCCTCTGGCCGCCGATGAAAGCGCGCTCACCCTGGCCGATGTCGACGGCCTGAAGGGTCGCTTCAACGTATTCAACATCAAGCTCGACAAATGCGGCGGCCTGACCGAGGCGCTGCTGATCGCCGCCGCGGCGCGCGAGGCCGGGCTGGGCGTCATGGTCGGGTGCATGGTCTGCAGCAGCCTGGGCGCTGCGCCGGGCTTCGTGGTCGGGCAGTTGTGTGATCTCGTCGACCTGGACGGGCCCACCTTCCTCAAGCAGGACCGCACGCCCGGGGTGCTCTATCGCGACGGCACGATCTGGTGTGACGAAGCGGTCTGGGGCGCCGGACGCTGAGGTCCGGGGCGGGCCTGGCGCATGAATTCATGTCAATGCTGCGACGCAGGATTGACAGTTCTCTGAACAGGACTATTGTGTCCTACATGGGCTTACGCATAGCCATTCATCCCAGGAGCGTCACTGCCAGGCCGGCCCCCACCCCAGCACGACGGGGTGCCCTGACTGCCGCATTCCGTGCCCATTGCCGTGGGCGTCCAGCTTCGCTACCGAGGTCTCATCACATGAGTCACTGTTCGCTCCGAATGAACGCGTTGTCGCTGGCCTGCACTGCAGGCATCCTGGCCCTGGGCTGCAGCGCCACGGCACTGGCACAGGTCGCCGCCGAGAACCCCAACCGCGACGACGTACATACGTTGGGCACTGTGACCGCGACCGCGCAGAAACGCGTGGAAGTGGTCACCGATATCCCGATGTCCATCAGCGTCATCAGCGAAGAGCAGCTCGACCGCCTCCAGGTCAACAACATGAATGACCTGGCCGGGCTGGTTCCCGGCCTGCAGATCACCAGCCTCGGTGCGCCGGGCCGCTCGACGATCTCGATCCGCGGCATCACCCCGATGGGCAATACCGCCTCGACCTCGATCTACGTTGACGACGTGCCGCTCACCGCCAATGGCTCACTGTCCGGTGCGACCTCCGGCATGTTCGACCTGCTGCCGTACGACGTGCAGAACGTGGAAGTGCTGCGCGGCCCGCAGGGCACGCTGTACGGTGCCAGTGCGCTGGGCGGCGTGGTCAAGTACGTCACCAAACGGCCGGACCTGGAGTACTTCTCGGGCCGCGCCGGCGCCACGATGCGCGTTGTCGACGATGGCGGCCGGGTGGGCCATTCCGAGCGCGCCGCGGTCAATGTGCCACTGGTGAAGGGTCAGTTGGCCCTGCGCGCCAGCTACGCCGAGCAGACCAGTCCGGGCTGGATCGACAACAGCGTCCTGCATCGCCGCGACACCAACGATGTGTACCAGAACGCCGGCCGCCTTTCGCTGCTGTGGAAGGCCTCCGATACGGTGGACGTGCTGCTCACCGCGATGCGCCAGGAAAACAAGGGCGACAATTTCGCGACGGTCGCGCTCGACCCGGCCACCTTCAAGCCGAAGCTGCCCGGCTACTCAAACGAGTATCTGTTCCTGCAGCCGAGCACGATCAAGTACGACGTGTACGGCCTGACGGTGGACTGGGATCTGGGCTGGGCCGACTTCACCTCCGCCAGCAGCTGGATGAAATCGAATTCATGGCGCCTGCAGGACCAGTCGGTGGAGTACATCCCCTTGCTGGGGCAGAAGCCCGGCGTGGGCCCGGTGATGGCGTACGCCGGCCTGGACACGGATATCGAGCTGAAGAAGTGGACCCAGGAATTCCGCCTGACCTCCAAGGGCGACAGTCGCCTGCAATGGCAGCTCGGCGCGTTCTATACCGATGAAGATGCCGCCTACATCGAGCGCGGCAGTGCACTGAGCCCGGCATTCAATCCGGTGCTTGATCTGTTCACCGCCTCGGTGCTGACCACGTATAAAGAGAAGGCCCTGTTCGGCAATGCCACCTGGAAGTTCACCGACCGCTTCGATCTGGCCCTGGGCGTGCGCCATGCGCGCAACGACCAGGAATTCCGCCAGACACTCGGCGGTCCGTTGGGCGGCGATGGCGTGCAGCGCATCACCGACTCCTCGGAAAGCGTGACCACCTGGAGCGCCAGCCCGCGCTTGTTCCTGGGCGAAGACACCATGGCCTACGTGCGGGTCGCCACCGGCTACCGCGCCGGCAGCCCCAATCCCATCCTGCCGGCCGCCCCGGAGGTGCCCGCGCAGGTCAAGTCGGATACGTTGATCAACTACGAAGCCGGCCTGAAGAGCCACTTCTGGGATCGTCGTGCGCTGGTGGAAGTGGCGGCATTCCGGATCGACTGGGACGACATCC
>DMZT01000264.1 GCA_003484865.1 Stenotrophomonas sp. | reverse complement strand
CTCGCCGACGGCACGGAAGCGACCGAGGACTTCGCGGGTATTTCCATGCATGCCAGCGAGCTGAACCGGGTCGGCGCAGCGCGCCTGGAAATCGGCGGCCGCCTGCGCAGCACCTACGCCAATCCGGCCAACGGCTCGCTGCAGTCGGCCAACGTGATCAACATCGATGGCGGCGGGTCCAGCAACAGCATCGTGATGCGTGCCGGTGCGCAGCTGGAGGCGGCGGAGGTCTTCCTGATGACTGGCCGCCAGGCGGGTGGCATCACCCTGGAACAGGGCGCGGGCATCAACACGCTGGGCCAGGGCGCCGCCGCCTATGACGCCGCGCAGGGTTACATCTATACGCCGGGCCGCTCTGCGCTGCTGGCCGTCTCCAACGGCCAGATCAACCTGCTGGCGCCGGAAGCCGTCGACGGCCAGGGCAACGGCGCCGGCGCGATCGAGATCGGCGCCTGTGCGGTGCTCAGCGGATGCGCGGGCACGACCCGTCTGTACTCCGAAGGCACCATCGCCACCGCGACCGACAACCGCTTCGTGCTGGGCGATGCGGTGCGCTATGGCACCCGCAACCTGGCACTGGCGGTCGGTGGCATCAACGTCGGCAGTGCCGAGGCGATCGCCGACGCCACCGCGCGCGGCACGCTGCCGGCCGGCATGACGCTCAACCAGGACGTGCTCAGTCGGCTGTTGCTGGGCGACACCAGCGTCGGCGCGCCGGCACTGGAAGCGCTGTCGCTGACCGCACGCGAGTCGGTCAACTTTTACGGCGATGTATCGCTGTCCACCTACGATGCAGTCACCGGCAAATCGGCGTTGCAGCAGCTGGTGCTGGGGACGCCGGCCATCTACGGTTATGGCGATGCCGATGCCGTGGCCCGCATCCACACCGATACCCTGATCTGGAGCGGTGCACTTGCGCCGGCCGGCAGCATCGTCGCCGACGGCCCGGGCACCGGCCACGGCCAGCTGGTGGTGGATGCCCGCGACATCGTGTTCGGCTACGGCCCGCGTACCCAGCCGGATACCGTACGCACGCAGGACCGCCTTGCGCTGGGCTTCGCCGGCGTGCACCTCAACGCCAGCGGCCGCGTGACCGCCAACCAGAAGGGCAGCCTGAGCATCTTCGAGACCCAGGGTGACTGGAATGCGGATACCCGCTCCTATGCCCGCAGTGGCGGCGAGCTGTTCCTCAACACGCCGCTGCTGACCGGCGCAGCCGGGTCGGTCAACACGATCACCACCGGGGGCAACCTGCATGTCACCGGCAACGGCGCGCCCGTCGCGCCCGACAACGCGACCCTGGCCGCCGCGCTGGGCGCGGAGATCGCGCTGGACAGCCGCGACGGCAGCCTGCTGCTGGACACCGCCGTGCTGCTGCCCAGCGGCAAACTGCGCCTCGCGGCGCAGGGCGACGTGCGCCTCGCCGATGGCGCGCAGCTGGACCTCGCCGGCCGCCGCATCGCTTTCTTCGACACCGCCAAGTACAGCTGGGGCGGTGACGTGCTGATCGACAGCCGGCAGGGCGACGTGCAGCAGGACAGCGGCGCGAAGATCAGCCTGGCCGCGCAGAACAACCGCGCCGGCACGTTCACTGCACACGCCGCCGCAGGCACCCTCGATCTGGCCGGCCAGCTGCTGGGCAGCAGCAGTGGGCATTACGACGCCGGTGGAACCGAGGTGCCGTACAGCGCCGGGCGCATCGACCTGCACGGCCAGGGGATCAACGATTTCAGTGGGCTCAATTCGCGCTTGACCCGCGATGGCGTCACCGGCGGGCGCAGCTTCCGCATCGGCGAGGGTGATCTTGCGCTGGGCGACGAAGTGGTGGCGCGTGAGGTGAACATCGCGTTGGACAACGGTCAGCTGTGGGTCAACGGCACCGTCGATGCCAGTGGCGAACAGGCCGGCAGCATCCGTCTGGCCGCGCGCAATGGCGTCACCCTGGGCAGCGCGGCCGTGCTGGATGCCAGCGCGAGCGTACTGCGCCGCGACAGCTACGGGGCGGCGATCGATGCGCCCAACCGCGCCACCATCGAGATCGATTCGGGGCGTGGCACGTTGGCCATCGCCAGTGGCGCACGCATGGACCTGCGCGTGGCCGGCAGCAGCAGGAATGTCGGCACGGTGGCGCTGAACGCGCCGCGCGTGGGCGGCAACGACGTGGCGATCGCGACCGGCGGCCCGATCAGCATCGACGGTGCGAAGACGATCCAGCTCAATGCCTTCATCACCGACAACAGCGCAGCGGCAGGCACGGAGGCCAGCACCCGCGGCGAGAGCTACCAGGTCATCGACCAGGCGTACCTGGACCGCCTGCATGCCCAGAGCACCACCTTCATCGACGCCGCACTCGCCAACAGCGCACTGGTCGACCAGCGCCTGGCGGGCCTGCGCGCGTACGGCGACGCGTTCCACCTGCGCCCGGGCGTGGAGGTCGTGGCCGACCTGGCGGTGAATGCAGACGGCAATCTGCACGTGGATGGCGATCTGGATCTGTCCGCGCACCGTTACGCCAGCCTCAACCCCGGCAGCCAGCGCACCGGCGTGCGCGGCTCCGGTGAGGCCGGTGCGCTGGTGCTGCGCGCGCAGGGCGACCTGGAGGTGTTCGGCAGCATCAGCGATGGTTTCGATGGCAGTCGCCTGGGCACCACGTTCGACGACAACGGCTGGTACCTCACCGCCGGCCGCCAGCTGTTCGGCAGCGACGTGGTGGTTCCGCATGGTGGCCTGGTCACGCTTGCCGCCGGCACCGTGTTCAATTCGGGCAAGGTGCTCAACTACGACCTGCCCATCGGTGACATGCAGATGGCCGCCGGCACCCTGTTGCCCGCCGACGCCCGCCTCGCGCTGCCGCTGGCGCTGGCCAAGGGCACCGTACTGGGCGCGGCCGTCCACGATGCCTCCGGTGCGCTGCTGTATGCGGCAGGCACGGTCCTGGCCGATGCGGTCACGCTGCCGCAGGGCGCGCGTCTGTCGGCCGGCCTGCGCCTGCCGCTGGCCGCCCGCATCGCGGCG
>DMZT01000265.1 GCA_003484865.1 Stenotrophomonas sp. | reverse complement strand
GGCAAGGCGACCGCCGACTACGTGGATGCCGTGCTGACCCGTCTGACGGCGGCCGGTTCGCTGTACCTGGTGATCGTCTGTCTGCTGCCGGAAATCCTGCGCACCCAGCTCGGCGCCTCGTTCTACTTCGGTGGCACTTCGCTGCTGATCGTGGTGGTGGTGGTGATGGACTTCATTGCCCAGATCCAGGCGCACCTGATGTCGCACCAGTATGAGAGCCTGTTGAAGAAGGCCAACCTGAAGGGCGGCAACCGCGGCGGTTTTGCCCGCGGCTGATTGACCTGTTACACTAGTCTTCTTGTTGCGAAGGCCCTCCGGTTCCCGGACTGGCCTTCCAAATCGAAGGGCGGCCCCTGCAGCGGTTTCGGGTGGGGGTGTGATGTGGTGGTCCCGCGCGGGAGTAGCGCGGGCGGCGGCGGGGGCAACCTCTGCAGTCAACGACATCCGGCGCCGGAGCATGGGCACACTCCCCACGCCGGGTCCATGGAACCTTCAGGTTCCACGGGCTTCCCAGTAAACCGAGACCTTGATAGAATCGCTAGTTCACTTTTTTGATCCATCCTGCCGGATTGGCGCGCCCATGGTGCGCTGTCGGCCATCACTCAGCTGGAGAACCGCGTCATGGCGCGTATTGCAGGCGTCAACCTGCCAGCCCAGAAGCACGTCTGGGTCGGGTTGCAAAGCATTTACGGCATCGGCCGTACCCGTTCGAAGAAGGTCTGCGACGCCGCAGGCGTGACCTCGACCACCAAGATCCGCGATCTGTCGGAGCCGGAAATCGAGCGTCTGCGTCTCGAAGTCGGCAAGTACATCGTGGAAGGCGATCTGCGCCGTGAAATCGGTATCGCGATCAAGCGTCTGATGGATCTGGGCTGCTACCGCGGTCTGCGTCACCGTCGCGGTCTGCCGCTTCGTGGCCAGCGCACCCGTACCAACGCCCGCACCCGCAAGGGCCCGCGCAAGGCGATCAGGAAGTAAGGGACCTAAGAAATGGCTAAGCCCGTCGCTAAGACCAAGAAGAAGATCAAGCGCGTCGTCACTGACGGCGTCGCCCACGTCCATGCTTCTTTCAACAACACCATCGTGACCATCACCGACCGTCAGGGCAACGCTCTGTCGTGGGCGACCTCCGGTGGCGCTGGCTTCCGCGGTTCGCGTAAGTCCACCCCGTTCGCTGCCCAGGTGGCTGCCGAGAAGGCCGGCCGTGCCGCGCTCGACTACGGCGTCAAGTCCCTGGAAGTCCGCATCAAGGGCCCGGGTCCGGGTCGTGAGTCGGCCGTGCGCTCGCTGAACAACGTGGGCTACAAGATCACCAACATCATCGACGTGACGCCAATCCCGCACAACGGGTGCCGTCCGCCGAAGAAGCGTCGCGTCTAAAGGAGCGATAAGAAATGGCTCGTTATATCGGTCCTACCTGTAAGCTCGCCCGCCGCGAAGGCGCCGACCTTTCCCTCAAGAGCCCGGCGCGCGCGCTGGACTCCAAGTGCAAGCTGGAGCAGAAGCCCGGCCAGCACGGCGCCACTGCCCGTAAGGGCAAGCTGTCCGACTACGCTACCCAGCTGCGTGAAAAGCAGAAGGTCAAGCGTATCTACGGTCTGCTGGAGCGTCAGTTCCGCAACTACTACAAGAAGGCCTCGACCAAGAAGGGCAACACCGGCGAGAACCTGCTGCAGTTGCTGGAAACCCGTCTTGACAACGTCGTTTACCGCATGGGCTTCGCAGTGACCCGTCCGGCTGCCCGTCAGCTGGTCTCGCACCGCGGTGTCACCGTGAACGGCAAGTCGGTCAATCTGGCTTCGTACCAGGTCAAGGCTGGCGACGCTGTCGCTCTGTCCGAGAAGGCTGCCAAGCAGCTGCGCGTCCAGGAAGCCCTGACCGTGTCTGCTACGCATGACCTGCGTCCGTCGTGGGTTGAAGTTGATTCCGGCAAGTTCGCCGGCATCTTCAAGGCCGTGCCGGATCGTTCGGACCTGCCTGCGGATATCAACGAAGCGCTGATCGTCGAGTTGTATTCGAAGTAATTCACATTGGAGAACCTCCGGGTCACACCGGAGGTTCGCAGGAGAACCCGCAACATGACGGTTACCGCCAACCAGGTTCTGCGTCCTCGCGGTCCGCAGATCGAACGCCTTACCGATACCCGCGCCAAGGTCGTGATCGAACCCTTGGAGCGTGGTTACGGGCATACGCTGGGCAACGCCCTGCGTCGCGTGCTGCTGTCGTCCATCCCGGGCTTCGCCATCACGGAAGTCGAAATCGATGGCGTACTGCACGAGTACACCACGCTTGAAGGCTTGCAGGAGGACGTGCTGGAAGTCCTGCTCAACCTGAAGGATGTGGCCATCCGCATGCATACCGGCGACAACGCTACGCTGTCGCTGTCCAAGCAGGGTCCGGGTGTCGTTACCGCTGCTGATATCAAGATTGACCATAACACCGAGATCCTCAATCCGGCTCATGTGATCTGCCATCTCACCAAGGATGTGGCGATCAACATGCGTCTGAAGGTCGAGCGCGGTTTCGGCTACCAGCCTGCTGCTGCTCGTCGTCGTCCGGATGAAGAAACCCGTGCCATCGGCCGCCTGGTCCTGGATGCGTCGTTCTCGCCGGTCCGTCGCGTCGCCTATTCGGTGGAAGCGGCCCGCGTCGAACAGCGTACCGATCTGGACAAGCTGGTGCTGGACATCGAAACCAACGCAACGATCGATGCCGAGGAAGCCGTGCGCACTGCCGCCGACATCCTCAGCGATCAGCTGTCGGTCTTCGGTGACTTCACCCACCGCGACCGCGGTGCGGCGAAGCCGGCCAACAACGGCGTGGATCCGGTGCTGCTGCGCCCGATCGACGATCTGGAGCTGACCGTGCGTTCGGCCAACTGCCTGAAGGCAGAGAGCATCTATTACATCGGCGATCTGATCCAGAAGACCGAAGTGGAGCTGCTCAAGACCCCGAACCTCGGCAAGAAGTCGCTGACCGAGATCAAGGAAGTCCTCGCACAGCGCGGTCTTTCGCTCGGCATGAAGCTGGAGAACTGGCCGCCGGCCGGTGTCGCCCAGCACGGCATGCTCGGCTGATCCAGCGCTACGCAAGATGCTTGACCCCGCACCTTCGGGTGCGGGGGCTTCACCGGCAACACTCCGCACCGACAGGTCGATAGCCTGCGGTGACGGCCAGCCAGGACGGCTGGCACCGGACCATCCGCAGTCCAAGCAACAACGCCAGGATGGCGACAGCGATACCCAACCGATCCAACATTCACTTCAGGAATCACCGTCATGCGTCATATGAAGTCCGGTCGTAAGTTCAACCGCACCAGCGCCCATCGCGAAGCAATGTTCAAGAACATGGCCGCGTCGCTGTTCAAGCACGAGCTGATCAAGACCACCCTGCCGAAGGCCAAGGAACTGCGCCGCGTTGCCGAGCCGCTGATCACCCTGGCCAAGGTTGATTCGGTTGCCAACCGTCGTCTGGCGTTCGCTCGCCTGCGCGACAACGAGGCCGTCGGCAACCTGTTCACCACCCTGGGCCCGCGTTACGCGACCCGTCCGGGCGGCTACCTGCGTCTGCTGAAGTGCGGTTTCCGCGCTGGCGACAATGCGCCGATGGCCTATGTTGAGCTGGTCGATCGTCCGGCTGCTGTGGCTGAAGCCGTCGAAGAGTAATCTTCGAGCTGTACCTGTTATTCGGTGAAGAACCCGGCCTTGTGCCGGGTTTTTCCGTTTCTGCGGGGTTGATAAGGGCCAAGGCCACGGCCACGGCCACGGCAAGAGCATGGCGCTGCGGGCGAGGGTGGGGCGATCGG
>DMZT01000113.1 GCA_003484865.1 Stenotrophomonas sp. | reverse complement strand
ACCGACCGTTGGTCGGTGCGCGCCTCGGCAAACGAAAAAGGCGCCTTGCGGCGCCTTTTTCATGTCCATCGCAGCGTCAGGTCATTTGCCCACGGCTACGGTGAACACCACGCGGTTGTCCGCCAGCTTGCCGTTGTTGTCGCGACCAGCGCCGTCGGTACCGTGGTACCCCAGGCCCAGGTTGAACAGGCCGAACTGGCGGCTCACGCCGACGTTGAAGTCGGTGTAGTCCTTGCCGAAATCGGTCTCGAGCGAGGTACGGCCCACGTTCGCGCTCAGGGTGAAATCATTGGGCAGGCCCCACTCGCCGCCCACCGCGTAATACCAGCTCTTGGTATCGGACCCGGACAGGTCGTCGGTGTAGGCCACCGTCAGCTTGTACTGCTCGGCGAAGGTGGTGGTGGTGATCAGCTCGTTGTAGTTCAGCTCGCTGGCGCCCGGATAGGTGTAGCGGTTGAGCAGCACGTCGAAATTGACGCCGTCGGTGACATCCACCCCGTAGCCGATCAGGTAGTCGATCTCCGTGCTCGGGTCGCCCGGCCCGAAGTCCACGCCCGAGCCCCACACGCCCGCATACAGGCCGACCGGGGAGGTATAGGTGAAGCCGGCCTGCAGGGTCGGATCCTCATCGGTCTGGGACACACCACGGAACACGTAGTCCGATACGGCGGTGACGTTCCAGCTGAACGGCGATTCGGCCTCGTCCTGGGCGCTGGCGGCAAACGGGGCAAGCAGGGCGGCGCAGAGCACAGCGGCGGCGGTACAGCGCGTGGCGTGGTTCATGCGGGGTCTCTCCAGACGTGGGGTGGGCAGTGCAGCGGGGTTTACGGTTTTTTAACCTGATTGATATTGCGATGCAACAATCACGTGTGCAACCGTTTCGCCCACCGCCGGCCTGGCCAGACCCCGCCTGCGCCCCCGGGCCCGGCGCCGACAGGTAAAATCCCGGGTTTCCCGTGCCGAAGACTGCCTGCCATGACCGACGCCACCACCGCCTCGCTGACCCAGCACTACGTTGAAGAACTGGAAGCGATCCGCGCCCAGGGCCTGTTCAAGTCCGAACGCATCATCACCAGCCCGCAGTCGGCCGAGATCACCTTGGACGACGGACGTACGGTGCTGAACTTCTGCGCCAACAACTACCTGGGCCTGGCCGACCACCCCGACCTGATCCAGGCCGCCAAGGATGCGCTGGATACCCACGGCTTCGGCATGGCCTCGGTGCGCTTCATCTGCGGCACCCAGGACCTGCACAAGCAGCTGGAAAAGCAGATCGCCGATTTCTTCGGCAAGCAGGACACCATCCTGTACGCGGCCTGCTTCGACGCCAACGGTGGGCTGTTCGAGCCGCTGCTGGGCGAGCACGACGCGATCATTTCCGACGCGCTCAACCATGCCTCGATCATCGATGGCGTGCGCCTGTGCAAGGCCAAGCGTTTCCGCTACGCCAACTGCGACATGGCCGATCTGGAAGCCCAGCTGCAGGCCGCCGATGCGGCCGGCTGCAAGACCAAGCTGATCACCACCGACGGCGTGTTCTCGATGGACGGCTTCATCGCCCCGCTGGATGAGATCACCGCGCTGGCGAAGAAGTACAACGCGCTGGTCCACATCGACGAATGCCATGCCACCGGCTTCCTCGGCGCCACGGGCCGCGGCTCGGCCGAGGTCAAGGGCGTGCTGGAGAAGATCGACATCATCACCGGCACCCTGGGCAAGGCCATGGGCGGCGCACTGGGCGGTTTCACCTGCGCCAGCGCCGAAGTGATCGAACTGCTGCGCCAGCGCTCGCGCCCGTATCTGTTCTCCAACTCGCTGCCGCCGCACGTGGTCGCCGCCGGCATCAAGGCCTTCGAGATGCTGGCCGCCGCCGATGACCTGCGCGATACCCTGGCGCAGAACACCGCCTACTTCCGCGAGAAGATGACCGCGGCGGGCTTCGATGTGAAGCCGGGCGTGCATCCGATCAGCCCGGTGATGCTGTACGACGCGCCGCTGGCGCAGAAGTTCGCCGAGCGCCTGCTCGAGGAAGGCATCTACGCGATCGGCTTCTTCTTCCCGGTGGTGCCCAAGGGCCAGGCCCGCATCCGCACCCAGATCAGCGCCGCGCACACGCGTGCGCACCTGGACCGCGCCATCGATGCCTTCACCCGGATCGGCGTCGAGCTGGGCGTGATCAAGGCCTGAGGGCCCCAGCCGCCCCACGGTCGGCACGGCCGTCGCACCCGCGCGTCACGGAGGTAGAGCCGACCGTTGGTCGGCTGCCTCTCGTCGCAGGTCGTGAACAGCCGATACGGGGGGGCACGTCTTGCGTGCCTCAGCCGACCAACGGTCGGCTCTACCGTCGGTGAGGATTGTGGACATCGGATGCGGGGGCACGCCTTGCGTGCCTCAGCCGACCAACGGTCGGCTCTACCGTCGGTGCGACGCGCGCGGCGGGGTTACTTCTTCTTTTTCTTCTTGTCCTTGGCCTCTTCCTTGCTGGCCACCACCACCGGTGCCGCAACCGGACCATCCTGGCCATTGCCCTTGGCCACCCGGATACCGTTGGCCTTCATCCAGGCATCGAACTCATCAGCGCTCATGCGCTTGTCGCCATCGCTCATCAGGAAGCGGTAGCTGCCGCGGCCATCCAGTTCGGGGATCCTGATCTCCACCACCTTGTCGGTCACCGGCGGATCCTGTTTGGCGATCTGCTTGTGGCCGCCACAGGCGGTCAGCAGCGCGGCCGGCAACAGCAGGCAGGCGCCGCGGAACAGGGAACGGTTGAGGGTACTGACGTGCATGGTCTTACTCCCGGTGTTGAACGGAACGTCCCTTCGAAGGCCATCCATTGCCCGGGTCGATTGGCCTGCCACATGCCGGCAGGCCACAAGGTCACGGTGTGGCCGCGGCGCTGTCGGCCACGGCATGAAGCAGATCCAGATCGTGTTGGCTGAGCTCGCGCCAGGCGCCCTTGCCCAGCTCGCCCAGCGGCAGCTGGCCGATCGCCACGCGCACCAGGCGCAGCACGTTGATGTCGAATGCGGCGAGCAGGCGGCGGATATGCCGGTTGCGGCCTTCCTCCAGCACCACTTCCAGCCAGGCGGTCTTGTCGCCGCTGCGCAGCAGCGTGGCGCGCCGCGCCCGCAGCAGCTCGCCTTCGTCCTCGATCCCCGCGCACAACGCCTGCAGCTGCGCCGCATCGGGGATGGCATCGATCTGGACGTGATAGGTCTTGTCCGGGCCGGTGGTCGGATCGGTCAGGCGCGCGGCCCATTGCGGATCATTGCTGAAGAGCAGCAGCCCTTCGCTGGCCTTGTCCAGGCGCCCGACCGGCGCGATCCACGGCAGGCCGGCAGCATCGAAGCAGCGGTAAACGGTATCGCGACCGCGCTCGTCCTGCGCGGTGGTGACCAGGCCACGCGGCTTGTTGAGCATCAGGTGCACGCGCTTGGGCGCATCCAGCGGCTGACCATCCACGCGCACGTGATGGCGCCCGTCGATGATCGGAAATTCGGGGTTGTTGATGACACGGCCGTCGACCGTCACCCGGCCATCGGCGATCCAGCGTGCGGCTTCGGTGCGCGAGCACAGCCCGGCTTTGGACAGCACGCGCGCCAGACCATGCCGCGGTGCGCCCGCGGGGGGGCTGGAGGCGGCGTTGCGGGTGCCTGTTGCGGGGCTCGCACGCCGCTCGGGGCGGCGTG
>DMZT01000109.1 GCA_003484865.1 Stenotrophomonas sp. | reverse complement strand
CGCTCTTCCGATCTGACCGACCGGACGCTGAACGCGTTGGGTCGCCATCGAACACTGTGTTTGATGGACGGCTTGAAAGTGTCCGCAGCGTCCCACACATCCCATTCATAACCCGGCAGCTGCCGGATGTACCCAGAACTTTCAGGAGTCTCCCTCATGGGCAAGATCATTGGTATCGACCTCGGCACCACCAACTCGTGTGTGGCGATCATGGACGGCGGCAAGGCCCGCGTCATCGAAAATTCGGAAGGCGATCGCACCACGCCCTCCATCGTCGCCTACACCAAGGACGGCGAAGTCCTGGTCGGCGCCTCGGCCAAGCGCCAGGCGGTGACCAACCCGAAGAACACCTTCTACGCTGTCAAGCGCCTGATCGGCCGCAAGTTCACCGACGCTGAAGTCCAGAAGGACATCGCGCACGTGCCCTACGGCATCCTGGCCCATGACAACGGCGACGCCTGGGTCCAGACCAGCGACGGCAAGAAGATGGCCCCGCAGGAAATCTCCGCCCGCGTGCTGGAGAAGATGAAGAAGACCGCCGAAGCGTTCCTGGGTGAGACCGTCACCGAGGCCGTGATCACCGTGCCGGCTTACTTCAATGACAGCCAGCGCCAGGCCACCAAGGACGCCGGCCGCATCGCCGGTCTGGAAGTCAAGCGCATCATCAAC
Source organism: Stenotrophomonas sp. (assembly GCA_003484865.1). GTDB lineage: Bacteria > Pseudomonadota > Gammaproteobacteria > Xanthomonadales > Xanthomonadaceae > Stenotrophomonas. Next base: position 2,789 of record DMZT01000109.1, on the reverse strand, counting down.
GAGCCGACCGCTGCTGCCCTGGCCTATGGCCTGGACAAGGGTGACGGCCGTGACCGCAAGATCGTTGTGTACGATCTGGGCGGCGGCACCTTCGACGTCTCGATCATCGAGATCGCCAACGTCGACGGTGAGAAGCAGTTCGAAGTACTGGCCACCAACGGTGACACCTTCCTGGGCGGCGAAGATTTCGACAACCGCGTCATCGAGTACCTCGTCGACGAGTTCAACAAGGACCAGGGCATCGACCTGCGCAAGGATCCGCTTGCCCTGCAGCGCCTGAAGGACGCCGCCGAGCGTGCCAAGATCGAGCTGTCCACCAGCCAGCAGACCGAAGTGAACCTGCCGTACGTCACCGCTGACGCGTCGGGCCCGAAGCACCTGAACATCAAGCTGACCCGCGCCAAGCTGGAAGCGCTGGTGGAAGACCTGATCAAGAAGTCGATCGAGCCGTGCCGCATCGCGCTGAATGATGCCGGCCTGCGTTCGAGCGACATCGGTGAAGTGATCCTGGTCGGCGGTCAGACCCGCATGCCGAAGGTGCAGCAGGCCGTGACCGAGTTCTTCGGCAAGGAACCGCGCAAGGACGTCAACCCGGACGAAGCCGTGGCACTGGGTGCTGCGATCCAGGGCGGCGTGCTGGGCGGCGACGTCAAGGACGTGCTGCTGCTGGACGTGACCCCGCTGTCGCTGGGCATCGAGACCCTGGGTGGCGTGTTCACCAAGATCATCGAGAAGAACACCACCATCCCGACCAAGGCCTCGCAGGTGTTCTCCACCGCCGAGGACAACCAGTCGGCCGTGACCGTGCACGTGCTGCAGGGTGAGCGCGAGCAGGCCCGCTTCAACAAGTCGCTCGCCAAGTTCGACCTGTCCGGCATCGAGCCGTCGCCGCGCGGTCTGCCGCAGGTGGAAGTGTCCTTCGACATCGACGCCAACGGCATCCTGCACGTGTCGGCCAAGGACAAGAAGACCAACAAGGAACAGAAGGTCGAGATCAAGGCCGGCTCGGGTCTGTCCGAGGACGAGATCGCGCGCATGGTCGCCGACGCGGAAGCCAACCGCGAAGAAGACAAGAAGTTCCATGAGCTGGTCCAGGCCCGCAACCAGGCTGACGCGCTGATCCACGGTACCCGTACCGCGATCACCGAGCACGGCAGCAAGGTCGGTGGCGACGTGATCGGCAAGGTGGAGTCGGCCCTGGCCGATCTGGAAACCGCGATGAAGAGCGACGACAAGGCGCAGATCGAAGCCAAGTCGAAGGTGCTGGAAGAAGCCGGCCAGGCCCTGTTCGCGGCCTCCGCGGCAGCCGAGCAGGGCGGCGCGGCACCGGGCCCGGATGCCGGTGGCAACAGCGGCGCGCACGACGATGTGGTCGACGCCGAGTTCACCGAAGTCAAGGACGACAAGAAGTCCTGATCCGGACACGACACGGGACGTCGCGCAGGCAGCGTCCCGTTGTCCTATCCCCCTTCTGGTCCTGACAGCCGTCTCCCGGCCTGTCGGGGCGCCCGGCGAAAGAGCGGACCTGGTGCCGCTCTTCCGCTTTGACGAATCCCGACTTCCGGAACCCGATTCAAGTTATGAGCAAGCGCGATTACTACGAAGTGCTGAGCGTGTCCCGCACCGCCAGCGATGAAGAACTGAAGAAGGCCTATCGCCGTTGCGCGATGAAGTTCCATCCGGACCGCAATCCGGGTGACAACGAGGCCGAGGCCGCCTTCAAGGAATGCAAGGAAGCCTACGAAACCCTGTCCGACGGCAACAAGCGCCGGATGTACGATGCCCACGGCCATGCGGCATTCGAGCACGGCATGGGCGGCGGTGGCGGTGGTCCGGGTGGCCCGGACATGGGCGATATCTTCGGTGACATCTTCGGCAACATCTTCGGCGGTGGCGCCGGTGGTGGTGGTCCGCGCCAGGCCCGTCGTGGCGCCGATATCGGCTACGTGATGGAACTGGACCTGGAAGAAGCGGTGATGGGCGTGGAGCGCCGCATCGAGATTCCGAGTCTGGTCGAGTGTGATGACTGCAACGCCAGCGGTTCGGAAGACGGCAAGGTCGAGACCTGTTCGGTCTGCCGTGGCCACGGCCAGGTGCGCATCCAGCGCGGCATCTTCGCGATGCAGCAGGCCTGCCACCACTGCAACGGCCGTGGCCAGATCATCCAGAACCCCTGCAAGACCTGTCACGGCAATGGCCGTGTCGAGGAAGACAAAGTGTTGTCGGTCAAGGTGCCCGCGGGCGTCGACACCGGCGACCGCATCCGTCTGTCCGGTGAAGGCGAGGCCGGTCCGGCCGGCACCCCGGCGGGCGATCTGTATGTGGAAGTGCGGGTGCGTGAGCACGCGATCTTCCAGCGCGACGGCGACGACCTTCACTGCGAAGTGCCGATCCGCATCTCGCAGGCGGCCTTGGGCGATACCGTCCGTGTAGCGACCCTCGGCGGCTATGCCGAGATCCGCATTCCGGCCGAGACCCAGACCGGCAAGCTGTTCCGCATGCGTGGCAAGGGCGTGCGTTCGGTACGCAGCCGCAGCGAAGGCGACCTGTACTGCCGCGTGGTGGTGGAGACCCCGGTCAACCTCACCCCGGAGCAGCGCAAGCTGCTGGAACAGTTCGAAACCACCTTCACCGGTGAGGAAGCGCGCAAGCATTCGCCGAAGTCGGCGACCTTCATCGATGGCGTGAAGGGCTTCTGGGACCGGATGACGTCGTAAGCGTCACGGGTTTCAGTGAATTACCGAAGGCCCCCTGGCGACAGGGGGCCTTTTTTGTGCGCGCAGACCGGG
>DMZT01000098.1 GCA_003484865.1 Stenotrophomonas sp. | reverse complement strand
AGTGCCACCACGGCGACCGCGGCGGTGAGGCCGGCCAGGGCGCGCAGGGCGTGCGGCAGTCCGGCGGGGACAGGGGCGATGGGCAGGCGCGTCATCGCCGCAGAATGCCATGACCCCGCGCGGGATCGCGTGGAGGGCATCCTTCGCGGCGCGGCTTGTCGCACAATAGGCGGATGCCGATGACCGATACCCGCAGAGCCCTGCTGCAAATCCATTTCTGTGTGCTGCTGTGGGGCGTCACCGCCATCCTTGGCAAGCTGATCACCCTGCCCGCGCTGCCGCTGGTGTGGTGGCGCATGTTGCTGGTGGTGGCGATGCTGGCCCTGGTGCCGCGCGTGTGGCGCGGGCTGCGCCAGCTGTCCCCGCGGCTGGTCGCCGGTTACTGCGGTGTGGGCGCGCTGGTCGCGCTGCACTGGCTCACGTTCTATGGCGCGGTGAAGCTGGCCAATGCTTCGGTGGCGGCGACCTGCATCGCGCTGGCGCCGGTGTTCACCGCGGTGATCGAACCCTGGGTGGCCAAGCGCCCCTTCCAGTTCCGTGAGCTGGCCTTCGGGATCCTGGTCCTGCCGGGCGTCGCGCTGGTGGTGGGCGGCGTGCCCGATGGCATGCGCCTGGGCGTCCTGATCGGCGCGCTCTCGGCGCTGCTGGTGGCGATCTTCGGCTCACTCAACAAGCGCCTGGTCAGTCATGCCGACCCGCTCACCGTGACCGCGCTGGAACTCGGTGCGGGCACGCTGACCCTGACCCTGCTGGCGCCGGTACTGCCCTTCCTGCTGCCGGCCCTGGCCAGCGACCTGTGGGTGATCCCGGACCTGCACGACGGCCTGCTGCTGTTGGCCCTGGCCGGGCTGTGCACGCTGCTGCCGTTCGCGCTCGCGCTGGTCGCCCTGCGCCACATCAGCGCCTACACCTCGCAGCTGGTGACCAATCTTGAGCCGGTCTACGCGATCCTGCTGGCGATGGTGCTGCTCAGCGAGCAACGGGAGCTGACCCCGCTGTTCTATGCCGGCGTGGCGATCATCGTGGGGGCGGTGTTCCTGCACCCGCTGCTCAACCGCCGCCGGAAGGTGCAGCACCCGGAACTCCTGGCGACGTCCGAGGCACGCAACATCGCCGATTGAGCGGGCGTACCGGCCAACACCCGGTACCTGCCGCGGATACGGCCCGTGCACCTCAGTCGGCGCGGATGACCCGGTTGCGCCCCTCGCCCTTGGCCCGGTACAGCGCCGCATCGGCGCGGGCCAGGGTCTGCTCGATCGCATCGCCGTGGCGGTGCGCGGCCACCCCGATGCTGATCGTCAACGGCAGGCCCAGCGGCAGATCGGCTACCGCCATGCGCAGGAAATCGCACTGCAGCTCTGCCGTGGCCAACGGCGTGTCGGGCATCAGCACCACGAACTCTTCGCCGCCATAGCGCGCCGCCAGGCCATGCTCGGCGAAATGCGCGCGCAGCAGCCGGGCCAGTTCGGCCAGCACGTGATCGCCGGTGGCATGACCGTACAGATCGTTGACGGTCTTGAAGTGGTCGATGTCGAGCAGCGCCACAGCGGTCGCGCGCGGGTGACCATCGGCATCCACCACCGCCGCCTCCAGCGCGGTGCTCATCGCGCGGCGGTTGGGCAGGCCGGTGAGCGGGTCGGTGCGGCTCTGTTCGGCCAGGTCGGCGTTCTGCTGTTCCAGCAGTTCGTTGTACTCGGCCAGGCGCTGCTCGTACCAGGCGCGATCGGTCATGTGCTGCTGTATTTCATGCGCATACCGGCGCAGCTCCATCACCAGCGAAACCTGCCGCGACAGCGCCGACAGGGCATCGCGCTGGCCGGGGCTGAGCTGCCCGGGGGCGGCATCGAACACGCACAGCGTGCCCAGGGGCAGGCCGTCACTGCTCAGCAGCGGCGCGCCCGCATAAAAACGGATATGCGGCTCATCGACCACGACCGGGTTGTCGAAAAAGCGTGGGTCGGTTCGCGCATCCTCGACCACCATCACCTGGTCCGGCTGCAGGATGGCGTGACCGCAGAAGGAGATGTCCCGGCTGGTTTCGGGTGCGTCCAGCAGCTGCCGCGCCTTGAACCACTGGCGCTCCTGGTCGACCAGGGTCACCGCGCCCATGTGGGTGCCGCACAGCGCGGTGGCGATCGTGACCAGATCATCGAAGGACCGCTCGCGCGGCGTATCCAGGATCTGATACCGCTGCAGCGCCAGCAGGCGCTGTGCTTCGTTGTCCGGCTTGGACGGCTTGATCATCGTGGCAGGCGGTGGCGTGTGCCGGATCAGTCTAGCCCGGGTACGGTGTCACGGCGTGACGCACAGCATCACCAGTCCAGCTGTTTGGGCAGCAGGCCTTTGAGCTCGGCATCGGTGAGATTGCGCCACTGCCCCGGCTTGAGCGCACCGAGTTTGATGTTGTCGATGCGCACGCGGCGCAGCTGGGTGACCCGGAAACCGAACGCGGCCGCCATCAGGCGGATCTGCCGGTTCAAGCCCTGCTGCAGCGTGATCCGGAACCCGAACTTGGCCAGCTTGCTGGTCCGGCACGGCAGCGTGACCTCATCGCGGATGCGCACGCCGCGGGCCATGCCACGCAGGAACTCATCGGTGACGGCCTTGTTGACCGCGACCATGTATTCCTTCTGGTGCCCGTTCTCGGCGCGCAGGATCTGGTTGACGATGTTGCCGTTGCTGGTCAGCAGGATCAGGCCTTCGGAATCCTTGTCGAGGCGGCCGATCGGGAAGATGCGCTGCTCGTGGCCGACGAACTCCACGATGTTGCCCTTGACCGAACTTTCGGTGGTGCAGGTGATGCCCACCGGCTTGTTCAGCGCGATATAGACGTGCTTGCGGCCGCCGGCCTTCTTCGCTTCGCGCGCGCGCAGCGGCTGGCCGTCGACCA
>DMZT01000105.1 GCA_003484865.1 Stenotrophomonas sp. | reverse complement strand
AATGGGCCGGCAGCCTGCAGGCCGACTACCAGTTCCCGACGAGCGGCGAATGGGGCTGGAGCGTCGGTGGCGCGCTGCGCTATTACGGCGAGCGTGCGGCATCGGTGGCCTCAACGCAGTCCTTCGACCTGCCCAGCTACACCACCGTTGACCTGACTGCCGAAGTGAGCAGCCAGAACACGACCGTGCGCTTCTTCATCACCAACCTCACCAACAAGGACATCTACGTCGCCGCTGGCAGGACGATTCCTGCCGCGGGCGCGCAGCAGTACCGGCGCTGGAATGCGGTGATGATGCAGCCGCGTACCGTGGGTGTTTCGTTGGATTACAGCTTCTGATCCAGCGGGGCAGGGCAGTGCGGCCCCTTTGGGGCCGTGCTGCCCGGTAACCGTGGCCGAAGCGGATATGCTTGCACGGATCCCATCCCGACCCGCAGGCAGCAGCGCGATGCACGCCAGAACATGTTCCGTCCTGCTTTCTGCTGCGCTGCTGCTGTGTGCAGCGCTGCTCACCACTGGATGTGCACGCACCCAGCGGGAGACCGTGTTTTCGTCAGACACGCTGAAGGTCGTGGCCGTGACGGAAAGCAGGCTGGATATCAACAGCAGCAAGTACCAGCACCACACCACGTACGCCGTTTACGAGAATGGCAGTGCGCTGTCAGATAAGGACTTCGCGACGCTGCTGCAGGATCATGCCGCCACAGACGCCCCGTTTGTGCATACCGATGCGGTGGTGCTGGACGAAGACGCAGTTCTGATGGCATCGCACAATCGTGACAGCTCACGCTGCTGGACAACGCGGCTTTCCGCGAGCCGCGGCAGGGCGACGCTGGAGAAGATCACGGCAGGGACCGTCGACTGCGGCATCCGTCCGGCACCGCCGGGCTGGCGGGCGCTCTACACAGACCGCAGTGATCTCATCCTGGTCCGTGAACACCCGTTCCAGGTCCATCCCATCGCGGGGTACGCGTACGTCCTGTGGATCGATGGCGATATCGCCGCCCTGTATCACAAAGACCGGGACCATGAGCGACTGGTCGTCAGGCTGGCGAGGATTTCGTCCGACACGCCCCTCGCCGAGCAGGCACTGCCGATGCGGACCTATGCGGAGCCGGACCTTCTGTATGCCTCGCCTGAGCTGCGCCGCCAATGGCTGTTCGATAACTTCACGGTGGCCATGGGGGCGTCCCCCTCGATCCAGCTGCGCCCCGATCATCGACTGGAGACGATCACGCCCGAGGTGTGGGCGCAGTACCAGGAAAACGACCGGCAGAACAAGGAACTCGATGCCCAGGCACGTGCCGCCGGGGACGCCTGGATCGAGGCCCAGCGCCGGGAGCTGATGGAAGCGGACGCGACGGCGCGCGACGCCACGAAGTAACGCTGTCCGGCCCCTCGTCGAGCATCGCTGACGAGCAGCAGCATCATGACCAGTCCCTCCAGCAGGCGCCTGCTGGCGCGCTCTGGACAACGTAGAGATTTGGTATGTTGAACACCCTCAATTCCGGCATTCCAGAGGTCTGGTGTTTCAGTGATAGAGACCCGCCTGCTCCAACAGTTCATTGCCGTGGCCGAGGAGCTGCACTTCAATCGCGCCGCCGAGCGGCTGCACATGGCGCAGCCGCCGCTGAGCCAGGCCATCCGCAAGCTGGAGGGCGCCGTCGGAGCCCCGTTGTTCGAGCGCACCCCTCGCAGCGTCGCGTTGACACCGGCGGGGGCAGCCTTCCTTGAGACCGCGCGCCGTACCGTGCAGTCGCTGGAGGAGGGCGTCGCCCAGACGCGCCGCGTGGCCCAGGGCATGGAGGGCCACCTGACCCTGACCTTCATCAACATCGCCCCCTATGCCTCGTTGCTGCAGGCGTTGCGCCACTTTCGCGAGCTCAACCCGGGCATCGCCTTCACGATGCGGGAGGCCAGCACCCAGGAGCAGGTCAACGCCCTGGAGCAGGGAGAGGCGGATATCGGCTTCATGCGGACACCGGGCACCACGACGCCGCACCTGCGCATGGAAAGGCTGCTGAGCGAACGGATCTGCGTCGCGCTGCCGGCCGGTCATCCGCTGGCGGCGAAGGCGGGCATCGACCTGGCATTGCTCAGGGACGAAGCATTCGTCGCCTCGCCCCGGACACTCGGCAAAGGATTTCATGACCAGCTGATCGGCCTGTGCCAGACAGCCGGGTTCGTGCCCGACATCGTGCAGCACGGCCGGCAGATGCAGACCTTGATTGCCTTGGTGGCTGCGGGGTTCGGTATCGCGCTGCTTCCCGCTTCGCTGGCGACGGAAACGCGCGAGGACGTTGTGTTCCGTCCGCTCCAGGTGGAAGCGGCGGAGGACGTGTCACGGCTGGAGCTGTTCATGGCGTGGAACGAGACCCGGACCTCAGCGATCCGCGACCGGTTGATACAGGCGATTCTGCAGACCCGTTCTCTGCCCTGAGGTGACAAGACGCGCGGCGTCTTGCTGCAGTATGTAAACCGTCCTTCACCCGCACATGGCCAGGCACTAGGCTTCCGCAGCTCTGCTGGATAGGACCTGCGATGCCTGCTGCCATTTATGTGTTTTCCCTGTGCGCGTTCGCGTTCGGGCTCTCCGAGTTCGTGGTCGCGGGATTGTTGACCACCATTGCCGATGACCTCGGGGCGCGGATATCCCTCGTCGGCACGGCCATTGCCGCCTATGCACTGGGCGCGGCCATCGGCGCACCGTTCATCACCGCCCTGGTCGCGCACTGGCGGGACCGGCAGATCCTGCTGCTGGCCACGGCGTTGCTCGGACTGGGCAGCCTGCTGATGAGCGCCTCGCCCAATCTGGTTACACTGCTGGCCATCCGCTTCGTGGTCGGCCTCGGCCACGGCGTCTTCATGGCGGTCGCCTCCGACGCGGCGACCCGGCTCGTGGACCCGCAGCGATCCGGCCGGGCGCTGTCGGTCGTGTGGATCGGGTTGACCCTCGCGCTGGCGTTCGGCGTTCCGATCGGCACGTACCTGGGCAGTCTCTGGTCGTGGCGCGTGGTCTTCCTGTCCATCGGCGTCCTCAGCGTGGTCGGCATGCTGGGTCTGGCGCTGTGCATGCCGAGGGGAGCTGCCGGTTCGGCCCCGTCCCGCGGCGGCGCATGGAAGGGCATCCAGGCCATCATCCATCCCCAGCTCCTGACGACGGCCGGCATCGGCGCGCTGGTGAGCGTCGCGACGTTTTCGTTCTTCACCTTCGTCTCGCCGTATCTGCAGCAGGTCACTGGTGTGGACGTGCAGTGGCTGAGCCTGGGCATGCTGTTGTTCGGCGTCTGTGCGATCGCAGGCAACCTGCTCGGGGGAGCGCTGGGCGACGCGATGGACGGGGACCGCAGCCTTCAGTTGGCACTGTGCGCGTTGGCGTTGAATCTGCTCGGGCTCTACGTGTTCGCCAGCATGCCGGCCATGATGATGCTGCTGATCGGCACGCTGGGCATCTGTTTCTTCTGCATCGTGACGCTGCTGACGCTGCGTCTGCTCAAGCAGGCGCAGCGCTTGATTCCCGCCTACAGCCCGGTCGCGGCCGGGTTGAACATCGCCTCCTTCAACCTGGGCACCGCGCTCGGGGGCGCCATGGGCAGCCTTACGATCAGCTATGCAACGCTGGCATCGGTACCGCTGACAGGGGCCGTGGCCGCGGTACTGGCTGGCACCGTGTTGTATCGCCTTGCTCGCCGCAGGCACGGATCGCGTGTTTGAAGTGGTGGATCACGTCCGCTGCCGTTCAATACCCTCGAGATGCTCTGGAGCAGTCACCTCACTTGAAGCCGGCTGCCTTGCAGGCATCGACGAACGTCGCGCCTTGTTTATCCATGGCCGTTCTCACGCGCTTGCTGGCGTTCACAAGCGCCCCGCTGGGGGTGGCCCATTGCGCTTCCGGCAATGCCTGGGACCAGGCTTCCACCACGGCCGGCAGCGAAGGACGGCCGCGGCGATGGACCCATTCGGCGAGCAGGTAGGGCAGCTTCCAGAAGGTAAGGACACGCCACGCGTACCAGCGACGGAGCGGCCAGTAGGAGCGTTTGTCGTAGCCATACTTCTCCCGTTGTTCCAGCGTCAGATCATCACCGCCATCGTCGAGCGAACCCATCGCGCGAGCATCCTCACGCTCGATCTCAAAGGTGTGCATGCCCTCATACGGCTTCAGTCGATCCTTGGTCGGGACCAACCCCAATGCCTGGAACCATGGGTTGGGTGCATTGAACAACTGCCCGTCCTCCATGTAGTTCCGGATCGACGCCCACAGGCCCAGTGAGTGCGAATCACTGGGTTGTGGCAGCAGGACAAACTGCACGGTGTCGCGCTCTTCATCCTCCAGGCCCATGCCGAAGGTGTACTGGCGCGTTGTGCCATACGGGGTGATGCCTTGTGAATTGGACACCCAGGCAACGATGCTCTCCCAGGGCACGATCAGGGCACGGCCGCTCTCGCGGTCGATGTAGCACACCTCGCGACGCTGACGGTCGAAGCGCACCGGATAGGGCTTTGCGCGTTTGAACTCATCCGAGAACATCCCGTAGGCGAATGCCCCCAAGGGGAGGATGCCGAGAAGCGCGCCGGCAGAAAACACTTGAATGAGCATCTTCAAATCCGCCCATGGCGTCGGGAAGTTCTCCGGGTAGGCGAGCACCAGGTAGAGCATGATGAGCGCGGGCACGATGAACGCGAGCACGAACAGGCCGACGATTCCGCCGGCAAGCACTTTGCCGCCCTCTACGGTTCCCCAGTTGCTCCCTCCCAGGTCCAGGAACACATCATTGATGTCCGAAAAATGGCGACGGGAGGATTGCACCTGCCCGGTGTACACCGGCAAGGGAGACAGGAACAGCGTTTCGGTCGCGCCTTCAACCCGGATCTCGCCCGCTGAAGGGCGTTGACTGCGGACGTCGAGCGCAGCGGTCGCTGCCACAGTCGTGCGGCTCTTCCTGAAGAATCGTTGAAACATGCAAGCTCGCCGGGCGGACAACCGCGCATGATTTCACAGGCACTATCGGCTGTCACCATCCCCTGGAATCACAGCGTCTACCAGTTCCAGCGCATGCCCAGCTTGCCGTTCCACGCGTTCTCGTCGCCATTGAAGCTCCAGCTGTAATCGAGATCGGCAAACAGGTAGCCGGTCTGGGTGACCTGCCAGGTTCCGCCGATGCCCACTTCGCCCCATGAGCCGCCCATATCCACGGCGAACGGCACGTAGCCGCTGTTGGTGGCGAACGCGGCGCGGGGCGTGCCGCGGAACTCGTGCCACACGTTGGCGCGCAGCCAGGCATTGCTGCTGCGGGCCTCACCCTGCGCGGTCTCGTGCTGGCCGGTGCGATTCAATCGCGCGCCGATGCGCCCGACCAGCGAGTCACCGTCGCTGAAGTGCACCTGCGCGGTGTGATCATCGAGGTCGTCGACGTCGATCTGCTGCCAGATCACCTGCGCCTGCGGCTCCAGACGCCAACGCCCGTCCTCGCCGGAGGACCCGTCGCCCTCGTTGAGGATGAACGGCCAGCCGCCTTCCAGCGACAGCGCCAGCCCATCGGCATCGACAAAACTGTCGGACGTGCGCGGGGACTGCAGGCGCATGTCATACCAGGTGTACTGGGCCACGGCGTCGATATAGGCGCCTTTGGCGGAGAACGCTGTCCAGTAGCCGCCGACCGAGCCGGCCTTGAACCGGTCAGTGCCAGCATGGAAGCGGTAATCCAGGAGGTTGTGCCGCACCTCGCCCTTGCCTTTGCCATACGCGAGGTAGACACCGGCGTGACGGCGGCGCAGGTCATCGGCATCCACGCGCCGGTAGAGGTCGGTACCGATCTGCAACGCATCGAAACGGTAGTCGAAGTCGGGCCCGCGATCGCCATAGATGCCGCGCCGGCCACCATCATGTTCGCCGTCGTGGCCGAGATAGCGCATCCAGGCGCCATTGAATCCGCTACGTTCGGTATCCAGGTCGCCGCGCTGATGCAGCAGCTGCTCATCGCCGACCCGTTCGTGCAGGGTATCGATCAGGGTGCGGCCGTACACCTGGGCCATCGCCGGTACGGCCGCGATCAGCGACACCTCCTGGCGATAGGCCGGGGGCGGCGAGGGGCTGGGCGGTTCAGGGGGCACGGGATCCGGCGGAGCAGGATCCGGTGGCGGCGGGAGAGGAGGGGCGGGGCAGGGCGGTACCGGCGCACCCGGGCTGGCGCAGTCGATCACCGAGCGCAGGTACCAGCTGTTCTCCACATCCGCGCCGGAGACCGTGGCCGCGCCACCGCGGAACAGGAAGTACTCGTACGGACCCGCCACCACCGGTGCCGCCAGCGCGAAGTTGTCGGGCGTGCTGGTGGCGTTGCTTGCCTGCACCACGCGGATGCCATCGGCCAGCGTCCGGTCGCCACGTCCGCCGGTGTTGTGTAACTCCAGCACGCCCGGGCCACTGCTGCTGCCATCCACCACGACCAGCTGGTCCGAGGGCGAGGCATCGTCGCCCAGCCAGGTGTTCAGCGCGAGCGTGCCATTACCGCTGTAGCGCGACACGGTCAGGGTTCTGTAGCTGACCACTTGGACGGGATCTCCGCCAGGCACCGCGAACGCGATCCGGCTGCGATCATTGAGCAGCGTGGTGAGCGTGGAGCTGCCGGTCAGGTTCCACAGCGTGTCATGCAGCGCCACATTGGAGAGGCTGCCGGGCAGGGTGATCGCGGCGCCGGTGAGCACGCTGCCGGTCGCGGTGATGCTGGCAAGGGTCGGGGTGTCGGCGGCCGGCAACACGCCCTGCGGCGCCGGTAAGGCCATCGGCAGGGGCACTGGCGGATCATCGGGCGGAAGGTCCGGGGGAAGGAGCGGGACAGCGGCGTCGAGCCCGTCGAAATCGGCAATGGCACCGACCTTGAGCCACAGGTCGCGGCCTTGCACCGTGGTGCCGGTCAGGTCGATCTGCGCCGCACCGATGGCGCCCACGCCGGGGCCGTCCGCAGCGGATAGCGTGGACTGCGTAACGAACGCCGAGGCTGGGGCGGGGTCGCCACGGACCAGCAACGCCGCCGCGCCGGGACCGGTCGTGGCCAGCGTGGTATCCGCCACGTCCACCCGACCGCCGTTCCATGCCACCGCTGCGTGGGCCAGCGCACCGCGGGTAGTGACATGGCTGCCGCCGCCCAGCAGCAGGTGCCCGTTGTCGGCCCAGGCAATCAGCCCGTGCGCCTGCACGCCTGTGGTGGCGATGCTGCTTGCCGTCGCAGTCAGCAGGCTGTCGGCATACGCGGCCAGCCCGTAGCCATGCAACCCGCTGGTGGTGACGGTCATGCCGCTCGTACGGATCTGCCCAGCCCCCGCCGCGCGTGCACCGATGGA
>DMZT01000104.1 GCA_003484865.1 Stenotrophomonas sp. | reverse complement strand
CCATCGGCTTTGCGAGGCGCCGGCCAGCGGCCGGCACCCCGGTGAATCGCCTTAGCGGTTGACCTGCGCGTACAAGGTCGAGCTCATACCAAACAGCTTGATGAAGCCTTCGGCCTCTTCCACGCCCCAGTCGGCCGACTGTGCATAGGTGGCGCCCTTGGCATTGAGCAGGTGCGGCGACTTCACGGCCACGGCATCGACACGGCCACCGCGGGTTTCCAGCACCACTTCACCGTTGACCTTGGCCTGCGAGGACTTCAGGAAGGCTTCGATGTCGGTCTTGAGCGGGTCGTGGTAGAAGCCTTCGTACACCAGCTCCACCCACTTGCGCGCCACGTCCGGCTTGAAGCGGTTCTGCTGCTTGGTCAGCACGGCGTCTTCCAGCGCGCGGTGCGCGGCCAGCAGCGAGACCAGGCCCGGCGCTTCGAACACGATGCGACCCTTCAGGCCGATCACGGTATCACCGGTGTAGACGCCACGGCCCACGCCGTACGGGGCGAACAGCTTGTTGAGCTTGGCCAGGATCTGCTCACCCGGCAGCGCCTTGCCGTCCAGCTCGACGGCTTCGCCCTCGACGAACTTCAAGGTGACCGTCAGTGCCTGTTCCGGCCATTCGCTGCGCGGTGCGCACCAGCCACGGGCACCCTCGCCCGGGGCTTCCCAACGGTCGATCTCGCCGCCGGACATGGTCAGGCCCAGCAGGTTCTCGTTGATGGTGTAGGCCTGCTGCTTGGCGCGCACGCCGAAGCCGCGCTCTTCCAGGTACTTCTGCTCGTAGGCGCGGGTCTGGGTGTGTTCCTTCTGGATTTCGCGGATCGGCGCGACGATCTGGTAGTCGCCCAGCGCCTTCACGGCCAGGTCGAAGCGGACCTGGTCATTGCCCATGCCGGTGCAGCCGTGGGCGATGATGTTGGTACCCAGCTCGGCGGCGCGCTTGAGCGCGGCATCCACGATCAGGTAACGGTCGGACACCAGCAGCGGGTACTGGCCCTGGTAGCCCTCACCGGCCCACACGAACGGCTTGACGAAGCCGCTCCAGATCGCCGGGCCACCATCGACGGTGACGTGGCTGGTGACGCCCAGTTCGGCCGCACGCTTCTCGATGAAATCGCGCTCCTCGTCATCCACGCCGCCGGTGTCGGCGAACACGGTATGCACGTTGTAGCCGCGCTCCTGCAGGTACGGCACGCAGAAGCTGGTGTCGAGTCCACCGGAGAAGGCCAGGACGATGTCTTTGTTGCTCATGGGGGTCAGGTCCAATAGGGAAAAAAGTTGGGTAGAGCCGACCGTTGGTCGGCTGCAATGTTCAATACCCGTTGATGGCGTTACCGGCCGATCAACGCCGACATGATCGCCTTCTGCACATGCAGGCGGTTTTCAGCTTCGTCGATCGCGATGCACTGCGCCGAGTCCATGACGCCGTCGGTGGCCTTCACGTTGCGGCGCAGCGGCAGGCAGTGGCTGAAGACGCCGTTGTTGGTCAGCGCCATCTTGGCTTCGTCCACGATGAAGTGCTTGTACTGGTCGCGGATCGGCTTTTCCGGTTCCCAGTTGCCGAAGAACGGCAGCGCGCCCCAGCTCTTGGCGTACACCACGTCCGCGCCGGCGTAGGCGCTGGCGATGTCATGGCTGACCTGCAGCGAACCGCCGCTCTCGGCCACGTTCTGCTCGGCCCAGCCCATGTAGCGCTCATCCAGGATGTAATCCGGGGTCGGGCACAGCAGGGTCACGTCCATGCCCATGCGGGTGGCGATGGTCAGCGCCGAGTTGGCCACCGCGGTGTTCAGCGGCTTGGGGTGATAGGTCCAGGTCAGCACGTACTTCTTGCCGCGCAGGTCCTGGGTACCGAAGTGTTCCTGCAGCGCCATCACGTGGGCCAGTTCCTGGCACGGGTGGGTGATGGTTTCCATGTTGATCACCGGCACCGGCGAGTACTTGGCGAAGCTCTTGAGCACTTCGTCTTCGCGGTCCTTGGTCCAGTCGATGAACTTCGGGAAGGCACGCACGCCAATCAGGTCGACATAGCGGCCGAGCACTTTGGCCACTTCGGCGATGTGCTCCTCGGTGTCCCCGTCCATCACCGAGCCCAGGTTGAACTCGATCGGCCAGGCGTCCTTGCCCGGCTGCAGCACGATCGCGTGCCCGCCCAGCTGGAACGCACCCAGCTCGAAGCTGGTGCGGGTACGCATGGAGGGGTTGAAGAACACCAGGGCAATCGACTTGCCCTTGAGCTCGTCACCCAGTTTGTTGCGCTTGAACAACGCGGCCTGGGTCAACAGGGCATCCAGGTCGGTGCGGCTCCAATCCTGGGTGTTCAGGAAGTGCTTCAGGGACATCGATCGATCCTTTGCGGCTGGTTTTCCACCGTCACCGGTGGAGGTTGGGGGCGCCGGGGCGCGTTCAGGGCTCAACAAAACGTATACAGATGAAACTTTTCAGATCGTAGAAACGAAAAAACCCAGCGCGGGGGCTGGGTTTTCCAAACAGGCAGCACGAAGCTCCGGTTACCCAGCGAAAATGTGGGGTTCCGGTCGGCGGGCACGCGACGTCATGACCGTAGCCATACGGGCGGCGCTGGTGTCGTGCTGGAAGTCGGTGAGTTTCATGGCCGCCCATCTTTGCATGCACCCGGAGTGCGTGCAAGGCCTGAATGACAATTCAGGTTGAAGGCATCCACGCCCGGGGCGATGCGGGGAGTCACGGGTTGGCGCCACCGGCCTGATCGTTGCCCACCCAGGGGGTGATCGAGACCCGGATCTTGAGGCGGTTGCCCGGGTCTTCCGGCAGGCGGGAACGGTACTTGGTGCCCTTGTAGACGTAGTCCACGTCGTAGGCGATCGGGCGGCGGAACTCACGGCCGACCGGGATGATCTTGCAGTCCCGGGTCAACAACGGCCCGGTGTTGGCCGGCGTGGCCTCGACCACCACCGTCTCGGCGTAGCCGCTTTCGTCGGTGCTGCCGTCTTCCCGGCGGAAGATCGAGCGTACCGAATCCATGAAGCGGCCGAAGCGGCCTTTGTCTTCCTGCGGCTCCTCGCCGGTGACATTGACCGGCGCGAGCGTGCGGGTGGAGACCGGCTCGCAGTGCTCTTCGGTGCGGGTGGCGCGCAGGGTCTGGAAGACCGGCTCGACGTTGAGCACCTGGGCGTAGTCGAACTTGACGTTCTCCACGATCACCACCCGGTTGCGCACCTCACCCTCCTGGGCGCACGCCCCGAAGGCGGCACTTCCGAGCAGGCAGACCAGCGTCAACAACGAAGCGGATTTCATTGGCAACAGGGAAAAGGACAAGAGGGATAGTTTAGGCAGTGGCAAGCACAAGGGGCTGAACATTACCCTTCCGTGACGTTTCTGCCCATAGGCCGACCCCACCCGCGGGGCAGGAAGCCCGCCACGACGGGCCGGAACGCCTGAAGCCTTCAGCCACACCGCCAGCGGCCGAGGCCGCCGGCCTGCCGTGCCCCACATCCCCCCAAAGCCCCCGACACGTTCTAAAATCGACCGCTTACCCCCGCTCCCGACCCCCATGACCCTGCGCCTGCACAACAACCTGACACGCCAGCTCGAACCGTTCACCCCGCTCGATCCGACCTGTCCGACCCTGTATGTGTGTGGCCCCACGGTCTACAACTACGTCCACATCGGCAATGCCCGTGGGCCGGTGGTGTTCGGCGTACTGGCCGACCTGCTGCGTCGCCGCTTCGGCGGCCTGCGCTATGCGCGCAACATCACCGACGTGGATGACAAGATCAACACGGCCGCGCGCGAGCAGAACGTGCCGATCAGCACCATTACCGACCGTTTCGCCGCCGCCTACCGTGAGGACATGGCCGCACTGGGCGTGGTGCCGCCGGATATCGAGCCGGAAGCCACCGCGCATATCCCCCAGATCGTGACCATGATCGAGCAGCTGATCGCCAACGGGCATGCCTATGCGGCCGAAGGCCACGTGCTGTTCTCGGTGAGCTCCTACACCGACTACGGCAAGCTCTCGCGCCGCGACCCGGACGAGATGCTGGCCGGTGCCCGCGTGGACGTGGCCCCGTACAAGCGCGACCCGGGCGATTTCGTGCTGTGGAAACCCTCCAGCGACGACCTGCCGGGCTGGGCATCGCCGTGGGGCCGTGGCCGCCCGGGCTGGCACATCGAGTGCTCGGCGATGGCCGCCGCGCACCTGGGGCCGACCATCGATATCCATGCCGGCGGCGTGGACCTGCAGTTCCCGCACCACGAGAACGAGATCGCCCAGAGCGAGTGCGCGCACGGCGGGCAGACCTTCGCCCGGTTCTGGCTGCACAACGGCATGCTCAACTTCGGCGGCGCCAAGATGAGCAAGTCGATCGGCAACATCGAACGCGTGCACGATCTGGTCCGCCAGCATGCCCCCGAGGCGCTGCGCTATGCGCTGCTGTCGGCCCACTACCGGCAGCCGCTGGACTGGTCCGATGCGCTGATCGAGCAGTCGGTGCGCACCCTGGACCGCCTGTACGGCACGCTGCGCGATCTGGTCGAGGTGGACGCCGCTGCGGTGATTCCGACCGAGATCGAGGCCGCACTGGATGACGACCTCAATACGCCGCAGGCGCTGGCCGAGCTGGCCCGTATCGCCGGTGAGGCACGCAAGGCTGCCGACGCCGACAAGGCGCACTGGAAGTCCGCGCTGCTCGGTGCCGGCCTGGCGCTGGGCCTGCTGCAGCAGGATCCCGCGGCCTGGTTTGGCACCGCAGGCGGCAACGACGACGATGCGGCCATCCAGGCCCTGATCGATGAACGCGCCGCGGCCAAGCAGGCCCGCGACTTCGCCCGCGCCGATGCGATCCGCGACCAGTTGGCCGCCGAGGGCATCGTGCTGGAAGACACCGCCCAGGGCGTGCGCTGGTCGCGCAAGCGCTGAAAAGACCGCCCGGCTGACCGTCGGGCGCTACCGGACACCGCCCGATCCACTGGGCACTGCCATGACATCGCCCCGGCCACGGACGGCCGGGCTGCCTCCCCCCGCAACTGCACGGTCACCCACGGACGGCGAACACCGACCCGGAGCCCCCATGACCCCCACCTCCCCGTTCCCGCTCGAACCCACCGCTGCTGAAGCCCAGGCCGCCATCGCCGAGGAATTCGCCTTCTTCGGCGACTGGTCCGAGCGTTACCAGTACCTGATCGACCTCGGCCGCAAACTGCCCACCTTCCCGGAAGCGTGGAAGACCGAGGAGCATCGTCTGCTTGGCTGCCAGTCCATGGTCTGGATCGTGCCGGAGGGCAATGCCGAGGCGCTGCGCTTCCACGCCATCAGTGATTCGGCGATCGTCTCCGGGCTGATCTACCTGGCCCTGCGCGTCTATTCGGGCCGTTCGGCGGCCGAGATTCTGGCCACCGAGCCGAGCTACATCCAGGACATCGGGCTGTCGCGCCACCTGTCCCCGACCCGCAGCAACGGCGTGGCGGCAATGCTGGCCTTCATCCGCGACACTGCCCAAGCGCAGTCGTGACGCTCTCCGCCGATCCGCAGGAGCCGGACAGCGCCCTGCAGCTGCTGGCCCGCCCGGGCTTTTCGCTGGTGCTGGCCTACCGCATCTTCGCGATGCTCTCCTACCAGATCGTCGCGGTGACGGTCGGCTGGCATATCTACGAAGTCACCCGCAATCCGTTCTCGCTGGGCCTGGTCGGCCTGGCCGAAGTGCTCCCGTTCTTCTGCGTGGCGCCGTTTGCCGGCTATCTGGTCGACCACCTTCCCCGCCGCCGACTGGGCATGGTCGCCTGCAGCGGGCTGGTGATGACCGCACTGGTGCTGACCGCGGTCGCCCAGGGCTGGCTGCCGTTCCACGGGGTGTGGCCGATCTATGCGGCGATCGCACTGACCGGCATGGTCCGCGCGTTCCTCTCGCCGATCTACAACGCACTGTTCGCCCGCGTGCTGGAGCGCACGCAGTACGCGCGTGGCGCGGGACTGAGATCGG
>DMZT01000103.1 GCA_003484865.1 Stenotrophomonas sp. | reverse complement strand
CTATTATGTCAGGCTTTTCGTTTCCGTCAACACCTTCTTTCGAAGAAGTTGAAGTCCTGTTCCTTCGCGGTTGCCGCCTTGCGGTGGCCCCTGCGTCGGGGGAGGGAAAGTATGTCCCTATCCGGGGCGTTTGTGAAGGGGGTGGACGACATTTTTTCACGTCGTCTCTCCCACATTCATGCTGGAAGGGGTCCGGATCGCCCGAACCCCTTGTGCCACTTAGGCCGTGACCAGCAACACGCGTGCGAAGGTGCGCTTGCCGACCTGCAGCAGGCCTTCGAAACCGGGCACGAACACCTGCTGGGCATCCTCCACCACCTCGCCATCCACCTTCACCGCACGCTCTTTGAGCTTGCGGGAGGCCTCGGAGTTGCTCGGGGTGAGGCCGGCAGCCGTCAGCAGGGCACCAATCCGCAGGCCTTCGGCCGGAATGGTCACTTCCTGCAGCGGTAGCAGGGTCACATCGCCCTGCCCGGTCACCGCGGCATTCCAGCCGGCGATGGCCTGTTCGGCGGCCGCTGCATCGTGGAAGCGGGTGGTCAGCTCACGGGCCAGGCGCAGCTTCACCTCGCGCGGGTTCAAGCCACCCGCCTCGACCTGTTCGCGCAGGGCCTTGGCCTCGGCCTGGCTGATATCAAAGGAGAGCAGCTCGATCCAGCGCCACATCAGGTCGTCGCCGATCTTCATGGTCTTGGTGACGATGTCGATGGCCGGCTCGCTGATACCAATATAGTTGTTGAGCGACTTGGACATCTTGGCCACGCCGTCCAGGCCTTCCAGCAGCGGCATGGTCAGCACGATCTGCGGCTTCTGCCCGTAGTGCTCCTGCAGGCCACGGCCCATCAGCAGGTTGAACTTCTGGTCGGTACCGCCCAGTTCGACGTCCGCTTCCAGCGCCACCGAGTCGTAGCCCTGCACCAGCGGGTACAGGAACTCATGCAGGGCAATGGACTGCTGGGCGGCATAGCGCTTGGCGAAGTCATCGCGCTCGAGCATGCGCGCCACGGTGTGCTGGCCGGCCAGGCGGATCATGTCGGCGGCGGCCATCTTGCCGAACCACTCCGAATTGAAGCGCACTTCGGTCTTCTCGCGGTCCAGCACCTTGAACACCTGGTCTTCATAGGTACGCGCGTTGGCCAGCACGTCCTCCTTGGTGAGCGGCTTGCGGGTGACGTTCTTGCCCGACGGGTCGCCGATCATCCCGGTGAAGTCGCCGATCAGGAAAATCACCTGGTGGCCGAGGTCCTGGAACTGGCGCAGCTTGTTCAACAGCACGGTGTGGCCCAGGTGCAGGTCCGGCGCAGTGGGGTCGAAGCCGGCCTTGACCCGCAGCGGACGGCCGCTTTCCAGACGCTGGCGCAGTTCGTCGGATTTGAGGATCTCATCGGCGCCTCGCCCGATCAGGGCAATGGCTTCTTCAATCGAGGACACGTGACAACTCCCGGCAATGCCTTATTTATATGAATGACGTTAAGTACAAGTTAACCGCAGGTGCTTCACAAAAGCCAATAGGCACAAGGGTTTGACGCGGTATTTATACCTGTCTATGTTACCGACGTTTGGGCCCGCGCTCCCGGGCCAGCCAGGAACAGACCGACGATGCTCAATTCCGATCAAGGCCGCGCGCGCAAGCAGCGCTTCAAGGAACGTCTCCACGTCCTCCACGACACCGCCCTCCATCGGAAGCTCAAACAGCATCTTCCCGCGGCCTTCAACCAGCGCTGGACCCGCCGCCACTGGATGCACGCCAGCCTGTTCGCCACCATCGGCGCCCTGGTGGCCACGATCGTCCCCGGCTTCTCGCACACCATCGACTCGCCCTACTCGGTCAGCCATTCGACCCTGGCGCTGCCGTTGCCGCCGCTGTCGCTGGAACGCCAGCAGCAGACCCCCGGCGACAGCTGGCAGGTACTGCGCGTCCAGCGCGGCCAGACCCTGAGCAACCTCTTCGACCAGGCCGGTATCCCGGCCACGGTGATGCACCAGGTGCTGGAGCACCCCGGTGTGCGCGAATCGCTGACCAAGCTGCGCCCGGGGGCGGAGATCGCCTTCGACCTGCCGCTGTCCGGTGAGCTGCGCACGATCCGCTTCGACCGCGATGCCGACAACCGAGTGGAGCTGTCCCTGGCCGGCGACAAGATCACCGAAACGGTGAGCAAGCGCGAGAGCTCGACCCGGCGCGTGGTCGCCAGTGGCGAGATCACCAGCTCGCTGTATGCCGCCGCGCGCAAGGCGGGGTTGTCGCCCTCGGCGATCGCGACGATGACCGACGAAATCTTCAAGTACGACATCGACTTCTCCAAGGACCTGCAGCCGGGCGACCGCTTCAGCGTGGTGCTGGATGAAACCTGGCGCGAAGGCGAGAAGGTGGACACCAGCAAGATCCTCGCGGCGACCTTCAGCTCGGGCGGCAAGACCTACAGCGGCTTCCGCTTCGACCGCAACGGCAAATCCGAGTACTTCGATGCCAGCGGCCGGCCGCTGAAGAAGAGCTTCATCCGCATGCCGATCCAGTTCGCGCGCTTGAGCTCGAGCTTCGGCGCGCGCAAGCACCCGGTGCTGGGCAAGATGCGCATGCACAAGGGCGTGGATTACGCCGCGCGCACCGGCACCCCGATCATGGCCGCTGGCGATGCCCGCGTGCAGTTCGCCGGGACCCAGCGCGGTTACGGCAACGTGGTGATCCTGGATCATGGCCGCGGCCACACCACGCTGTACGGGCACATGTCGCGCTTCGGCAAGATCAAGACCGGCCAGCGCGTGGCGCAGGGCACGGTGATCGGCTATGTCGGCTCGACCGGCCTGGCGACCGGCCCGCACCTGCACTACGAATTCCGCGTCAACGGCGTGCACCGCAATCCACTGTCGGTGACGATGCCGCCGCCGGAGCCGCTGCAGGGCGCCGAGCTGGCGGCCTTCCGGGCGCAGACCGCCCCGGCCCTGGCGCGTATCCAGGGCATGGAAAAGCTGATCTACGCCGATGCCAGCCCGGCACCGGATGCCAAGGCCACCGATACGGCCACGGCGAAGGCCGGCAAGCCGGTCAAATCCACTCGCGGCTGATCGCTGCGATTGACGGCGGCAACGGGTTGCGCGGAAGCTGCACGCAACCCGTTGGACCGCCTGACCATGACCGCTGCTGTTGACCCCACCACCCCGCTCTA
>DMZT01000283.1 GCA_003484865.1 Stenotrophomonas sp. | reverse complement strand
CCGCGTCGTGCCGCAGCCGCGCCTGCGCCCGCGCCCGAAACCGGCGCCGCGCCGCCGGAGGAACAACGATGAGCCGCCTGCGCGACAAACCCTGGGTGCTGCCGGTGAGTCTGGTCGTGGCGCTGCTGCTGGGCCTGTTGCCGTTGCCGGCGCTGCTGCAGCCGCTGCGTCCGTATTGGCTGGCACTGGTGCTGGCGTACTGGGTGATCGAGACACCGGACCGGGTCGGGCTGGGCATCGCCTTCGCCAGCGGCGTCATCGCCGATCTGCTCTATGGCGGCGTGCTCGGCGAGCAGGCGCTGCGGCTGGTGATCCTGACCTTCATCCTGCAGCGCTTCCGCGCGCGGATCCGCTTCTTCCCGATGTCCCAGCAGATCCTGGCGATCGGCGGCCTGCTGTTCAACGACCGCATCGTCAGCGCGGTGGTGCACATCGTGGTCGGCGAGCCGACCCTGCCGTGGTCGTACTGGTGGGCGCCGCTGCTGGGCATGGCGCTGTGGCCGCTGGTGTTCGTGCTGCTGGACGCGCTGCGCTTCGGGCGACGCGGGCGCTGACATGTACATGCGCCGCCAGGCCAAGAATCCGCATGCCGAGGCAGAACAGTTCCGGCGCCGTGCCGCGCTGGGCTTCCTTGGCGTGCTGGTGTGCCTGTTCGGCCTGGGGGGGTGGTACTTCAAGCTGCAGGTGATGGACCACGACATCTACGCCACGCGCTCGGAGGCCAACCGGATCAAGCCGCGGCCGGTGGTGCCGGGGCGCGGGATGATCTATGACCGCAACGGCCGGCTGCTGGCCGAGAACGTGCCGGCGTTCCGCCTGGACATCACCCCGGACAAGGTCAAGGACATGGACGCCACCCTGGCGGGCCTGTCGAAGATCCTCGCGCTGAGCCCGGAAGACATCGAGACCTTCAACAAGTCGCGCAAGGCCCGTCGCAGTTTCCTGCCGGTCACCCTGAAGCTGCGTGTCACCGATGAGGAGATGGCGCGCTTCGCGGTGGACCGCTGGCGCTTCCCCGGCGTGGAGCTGGAGCCGTACCTGACCCGTCGCTATCCGTACGGCGATCTGTTCGCGCACATCATCGGCTACGTCGGCCGGGTCGATGACAAGGATCTGGAGATGCTGGGCGAGGGCAATGCCGCGCTGACCCACATCGGCAAGTCCGGGCTGGAGCGCTATTACGAGCAGCAGCTGCGCGGCAAGGTCGGCTACGAGCAGGTCGAGACCAACGTGCAGGGCCGGGCGATCCGCACCATCGGCCGGGTCGCGGCGCAGTCGGGCAGCGATCTGCGCCTGTCCATCGATGCCGATCTGCAGCGCGCGATGGTCGCCGCCTTCGGCGAGTTCGAAGGGGCGGCGGTGGCGATGGACCCGCGCACCGGCGAAGTGCTGGCGATGGTCAGCCTGCCGTCCTACGACCCCAACCTGTTCGTCAACGGCATCTCGCATGCCGATTTCAAGGCGCTCAACGACAACCCCTCGCGGCCGCAGTTCAACCGCCTGGTGCTGGGCGGCGTCGCGCCCGGCTCGACGATCAAGCCGCTGATCGGCCTGGCCGGCCTGGACAGTGGCGTGCGCAGACCGGAAGACAAGATCCTGTCCACCGGCATGTTCTATCTGCCGGGCACCTCCCGCGGTTGGGGCGATGCCAACCGTGGCGGGCATGGCTGGACCGATCTGCGCAAGTCGATCACCCAGTCGGTCAACACGTACTACTACAAGCTGGCGCTGGATCTGGGCATCGATCGCTTCGACCACTACATGGGCTACTACGGGTTCGGCGCACCGACCGGCATCGATCTGACCGGCGAGATCGGCGGCATCCTGCCTTCGCCGGCGGCCAAGTTCAAGGCACGCAAAGAGCGCTGGTATCCCGGTGATACGGTCAACGTCAGCATCGGCCAGGGCGACTGGAAGGTCACCCCGCTGCAGCTGGTGCACGGCGTGGCCGGCATCGCCGATGGCCAGCTGCGCCAGCCGCATCTGGTGATGCAGCAGCGCGCCGGTTTCGATGCGGACTGGACGGCCACGCCGCCGGGCGAGAGCAAGCCGATCAGCCCCACGCCGAGCAATCTGCAGGCGGTGCGCGAGGGCATGATGGGCACCATGCAGCCCGGCGGCAGCGGCGCGCGTGCGGCCGCAGGCGCGCCGTACGTGATGGCGGGCAAGACCGGTACGGCACAGGTGATCAGCCGGCGCGGTACGGCGGCGGTCAATCCGCGCAGCCTGCCACTGCATCTGCGCCATCGCGCGCTGTTCGTGGGTTTCGCGCCGGCCGACCATCCGGTGATCGCCGTGGCGATCGCGGTCGAGGGCGGCGGCTACGGCGGCTCGGCCGCGGCGCCCATCGCACGCAAGATTTTCGACGCCTGGCTGCTCGGCAAAATGCCCGATGGCCTGGAACCGCTGGACAGCGAGCGCGGCACCACCGCGATCGGGATCACCGCCTTCGATGGCGGCGATGGCGCCGTGCGCGAGGCGGGCGACGCCGCCGTGGCTGCGCTGGAGCTG
>DMZT01000476.1 GCA_003484865.1 Stenotrophomonas sp. | reverse complement strand
CCGATCTAAGGCCAAGCCGCGTGCGCGCCCGGCCGCCGCCCCGGCCCGCCAGCCGCTGGTGCGCCAGCAGACCAAGGCCGCGCAGCTGGACCGGATCTACGATGAGTACTGGGATGCCTCGATGCGGCTCAATCCGCTGCAGGCCACCTTCCAGGGCGACAGCCGGCACAACGATCAGCTGCCCAACATCCTCTCTGCCGCCTACCGCCAGCAGTCGCATGACTTCACCGTGGAGTGGCTGGGCAAGGTCGAGAAGATCGGGCCGGACGGCCTGACCGGCCAGGATCTGCTCAGCTACGAAATCTTCGTTCGCGACGCGCGCATGTCGCTGGCCGCCGAGCAGTTCCCTGGCTGGATGCTGCCGGTAAGCCAGTACTACAACCTCGGCAGCATCATGGCCATTCTCGGCTCCGGCTCCGGTGCGCAGCCGTTCAACACGGTGCAGGACTACGATGGCTGGTCGCGCCGCTCGCTGGGCATTCCGGCCCTGTTCGAGCAGGCCATCGCCAACATGCGCCAAGGCATGGCCGCCGGTGTGGTGCAACCGCGTGACCTGATGGAAAAAGTACTCCCGCAGTTGGATGCGGTGATCAAGCCGACCGCGGAAGAGAGCATCTTCTGGGCGCCGGTGCGCAACCTGCCCGAAGATTTCCCGGCGGCCGACAAGGCGCGCATCACGGCCGAATACAAGCGCATGATCGAGTTCCGCATCATGCCGTCCTATCGCGCCCTGCGCGGCTTCATCGCGACCGAGTACCTGCCGGCCGCGCGCAGCACCGATGGTCTGGCCGGCCTGCCCGGCGGCAAGGCCTGGTATGCACAGACCATCGTGCAGAGCACCGCATCCACGCTGACGCCCGAACAGATCCATGCCCTGGCCGAACAACGCGTGGCCACGCTGCAGGCGCAGATCGCCACGATCATGAAAGACAACAAGATCCGTGGCTCGCAACAGAAACTGCTGCGCACCATGCGCACCGACCGTGATTTCCAGTACGCCAACGCCGATGCGCTGCTCAACCGCTACAAGCAGCTGCAGCGCCAGGTCAACGCCCGCCTGCCGACGCTGCTCGGCACGCTGCCCAAGGCCCCGATGGAGATCCGCGCGGTCGAGCCCGAACGCGCGGCCACCGCCGGCGCGGTGAGCTACCAGCAACCATTGCCGGACGGGATGCGCCCGGGCGTGCTGTACATCAACACCGGCGATCTGCCGAGCCGCCGCCGCTGGTCCGCACCGATGCAGTTCCTGCACGAGGGCATCCCCGGCCATCACGTGCAGCTGGGCCTGCAGCAGGAGCTGGACAAGCTGCCACGCTTCCGCCGTCTGGGCGGCGATATCGCCTTCGTGGAGGGTTGGGGCCTGTATGCCGAGTCGCTGGGCGAGCAACTGGGCGTCTACCAGGATCCCTACGAGCGGATCGGCTATCTGCAGGCCGCGCTGACCCGTGCCGCGCGCATGTCCGCCGACACCGGCGTGCACGCGCAGGGCTGGAGCAAGCGCCAGGCCGTGGACTATCTGGTCAAGACCGCGGACATGAGCGCCAGCGATGCCACCGCCGAAGTGGAGCGCTTCATGGCCCTGCCCGGGCAGACCCTGGCCAATGGCCTGGGCGAACTGAAGATGATGGAGCTGCGCGACAAGGCCAAGGCGGCACTGGGGCCGCGTTTCGACGCACGTCGCTTCCATGAGGAAGTGCTGCGCGATGGTTCGATGCCGCTGGACATCCTCGATGCCAAGATCGCCCGCTGGATCGCCAACCAGAGTGGCGCGGCCACGCCCGCGCCCTGAGCCCTGAAGGAAACCGAGCATGCACATCGTCCGGCATCTGCGTGTGTGGATCAGCGCGATGTGCATCGCCGGGAGCGGTAGCGGCGCCGTCATCGCAGCGCCGGTGCTGACGCCCCCGGATCCGGGCATCGATGCGCTGATGCAGCGCTACGATGGTCAGGTCCCCGGCGCCGCGGTGCTGGTCCTGCACGACGGCCAGCCGGTGTTCCGGCGCGGCTACGGCCTGGCGGTGCTGGAAGACCGGACCGCGGTGACCGCGCAGACCAATTTCCGCCTGGCCTCGGTCAGCAAGCAGTTCACCGCCGCGGCGATCCTGCTGCTGGCCGAAGACGGCGCGCTGAGCCTGGATGATCCACTCAAGCGCTGGCTGCCCTCGTTGCCCGCAGCCGCCGATGCCATCACCCTGCGCCAGCTGCTCAGCCACACCAGCGGCCTGCTCGACTACGAAGACCTGATGGCCGCCGACGCGACCGCGCAGGTGCATGACCCGGATGTGCTGCATCTGCTGGAGGGTCAGGACCGGACGTACTTCACGCCCGGCACGGCCTACCGCTACAGCAACAGCGGCTACGCGCTGCTGGCGCTGGTGGTCGGCAAGGCCTCCGGCAGCGATTTCGCGACCTTCCTGCACCAGCGGATTTTCCTGCCGCTGGGCATGCGCGACAGCGTGGCCCATCAGGACGGCGTGGACGATATCGCGCGCCGCGCCTATGGGTACAGCGAGCGCGACGGGCGCTGGCAGCGTACCGACCAAAGCCCGACCAGCGCGGTGCTCGGCGATGGTGGGGTGTATTCCTCACTGGATGACCTGGCGCGCTGGGATGCGGCGCTGTATGACCAGCGCCTGCTGAAGTCGACATCGTTGAAGCAGATGTTCTCCCCTGCCACTCCCACCGCCGAACCGGATGTGCCGTTCTACGGTTTCGGCTGGCGGCTCAACGGTGGCGCGCAGTGGCACAGCGGCGAGAGCATCGGCTTCCGCAACGTGATCCTGCGCTATCCGGCGCAGCGCCTCACCGTGATCGTACTCAGCAACCGCAACGCCCCCGAACCCTATCCGCTGGCGCTGCAGATCGCCCGGCGCTGGCTGGACACCGTGCAATGAACGCTTCTGACGCCTCCCCACTGATCGGCATCCACCACGTGGCCCTGATCTGCGCCGATTACGTCCGCTCCAGAGATTTCTACACCCGCGTGCT
>DMZT01000477.1 GCA_003484865.1 Stenotrophomonas sp. | reverse complement strand
CGGCACTACCGAATGCGTCTGGAGGGGAGCCCCCTGAGTCAGGGGGCGGCGCCGAAGGCGCGGGGGTCTGGGTGATGGTGAGAAGGGGCCCGCGGTTTGCGCAGCAAAACGTGGGGCGACAGCGCGAATGCGGTGGCGCGTCCCCCGACAGGCTAAACTGTTGGTCTTTCTGCCTTTTAACTGCGACCGCGCATCATGTCCGAGTCTACCGCCGCCCCCACCGACGCCCTTCCGGAAACCCAGGAAAAACGGGATTTCATCCGTCAGATCGTCCGCGAGGACCTGGCCGCCGGCAAGCATGCCGCGATCAAGACGCGCTTCCCGCCCGAGCCCAACGGCTACCTGCACATCGGCCACGCCAAGTCGATCTGCCTGAACTTCGGCATCGCCGGTGAGTTCAACGGCGTGTGCAACCTGCGCTTCGACGACACCAACCCGGCCAAGGAAGATCCGGAGTACGTGGCCGCGATCCAGGACGATGTGCGCTGGCTGGGCTTTGAGTGGAACGAGCTGCGCCATGCCTCGGATTACTTCGATGCCTATTACCTGGCCGCGCAGAAGCTGATCACCGATGGCAAGGCCTATGTGTGCGACCTGTCGGCCGAGGAAGTGCGCGCCTACCGCGGCACCCTGACCGAGCCGGGCCGCCCGTCGCCGTTCCGCGAGCGCAGCGTCGAAGAAAACCTGGATCTGTTCCGCCGCATGCGCGCGGGCGAGTTCCCGGATGGTGCACGTACCCTGCGCGCCAAGATCGACATGGCCAGCGGCAACATCAACCTGCGCGACCCGGCGCTGTACCGGATCAAGCACGTCGAACACCAGAACACCGGCACTGCGTGGCCGATCTACCCGATGTACGACTTCGCGCATGCGCTGGGCGATTCCATCGAAGGCATCACCCATTCGCTGTGCACGCTGGAGTTCGAAGACCACCGCCCGCTGTACGACTGGTGCGTGGACAACGTCGATTTCGCCCACCACGATGCGCTGACCCAGCCGCTGGTCGATCGCGGCCTGCCGCGTGAAGCCGCCAAGCCGCGCCAGATCGAATTCTCGCGGTTGAACATCAACTACACGGTGATGAGCAAGCGCAAGCTGATGGCGCTGGTCACCGAGCAGCTGGTGGATGGCTGGGAAGATCCGCGCATGCCGACCCTGCAGGGCCTGCGTCGTCGTGGCTATACCCCGGCCGCGATGCGCCTGTTCGCCGAGCGCGTGGGCATCAGCAAGCAGAACTCGCTGATCGATTTCAGCGTGCTCGAAGGCGCGCTGCGCGAAGACCTCGACAGTGCCGCAGCGCGCCGCATGGCGGTGGTGGATCCGGTCAAGCTGGTGCTGACCAACCTGCCCGACGGTCACGAAGAAACCCTGACTTTCTCCAATCACCCCAAGGACGAGGCGTTCGGGACCCGCGAGGTGCCGTTCGCACGCGAACTGTGGATCGAACGCGAGGACTTCGCCGAGATCCCGCCCAAGGGCTGGAAGCGCCTGGTGCCGGGCGGCGAAGTGCGCCTGCGCGGGGCCGGCATCATCCGCTGCGATGAGGTCATCAAGGACGCCGAGGGCACCATCACCGAGCTGCGTGGCTGGCTGGACCCGGAATCGCGCCCGGGCATGGAAGGCGCCAACCGCAAGGTCAAGGGCACCATCCATTGGGTCAGCGCCGTGCACGCGGTACCGGCCGAGATCCGCCTGTACGACCGCCTGTTCTCGGTGGCCAACCCGGACGATGAGTCCGAGGGCAAGACCTACCGCGATTACCTCAACCCGGACTCGCGCCGCACCGTAACCGGCTATGTCGAACCGGCCGCGGCCACCGCTGCGCCGGAACAGTCGTTCCAGTTCGAGCGGACCGGGTATTTCGTCGCCGATCGCCGCGATCACACCGCAGCCACGCCGGTGTTCAACCGCAGCGTGACCCTGCGCGATACCTGGTCGGCGTAAGCTGGCTGTGGCCGGTGCCGGGCACCGGCCGCCTGATGTCACCTGCGCGACCCTGCCATGGCAGGGCCTGCGCTCCAGCTCCCCTGCGACCGGCGCAGCCCTGCGCCGGCGTGCGCGTGGCCGCGTTCAGCGCGGGCACGGCGTCCCTACGCGCGGCCCGATACACTGCCGCTGCTCCATCTTTGAAGAGGTTCATGTCCCGATGCTGTACGCGCAAGTCCATCTCACCCTGCCCGCCTGGATCCACGACCAGATCGATCTGGGCCGTGTCTATCCCGAGGATGCCGACAAGGTCGCGCTGGCGATCGAACTGTCGCGCCTGAATGTCGAGGCGCAGACCGGTGGCCCCTTCGGCGCCGTGGTGTTTGGGCCGGACCATCGTGTGATCGCCGCCGGCGTGAACCGCGTGGTCCCGCATACGACCTCGCTGGCGCATGCCGAGAACATGGCCTACATGCTGGCCCAGCAGCGCCTGCAGACCCCGCGCCTGAACGATGTGCTGTCGCCGATCACCCTGGCGACCTCCTCCCAGCCGTGCTGCCAGTGCTACGGCGCCACCATCTGGGCCGGTATCGATCGGCTGCTGATCGGTGCCAGCGCACAGGACGTGGAAGAACTCACCCCGTTCGACGAGGGTCCGCTGCCGGCGGACTGGATCGGCGAACTCAACAAACGTGGCATCGAGGTCGTGCGCGACATCGAGCGCGACGCCGCGCGCGCGGTCCTGCGCCAGTACGGAGAGATCAACGGTGCCCATTACTGATATCCGCGCTTCAGGCGCGATGCGATGAGCGGCCTGCTGTGTCTGTGCCGCCAGGGCTTTGAACCGGAACTGGCCGCCGAGCTCTCCGAGCGGGCGGCGTATGCCAACGTGGCCGGCTATGCGCGCACCCAGCGCAATGACGGCTACGTGGTGTTCGTCACCGAGGAGGGCGCGGCGCTGTCCAAGGCCTTGTCCTGGCGTTCGCTGATCTTCGCCCGGCAGAAACTGCAGGTGCTGGCCGAGCTGCCGCAGCTCGATGCCGCCGACCGCATCACCCCGATCATTGCCGCGCTTCAGGGGCAGCAACGCTTCGGCGACATGTGGGTCGAGCATCCGGACTCGGACGAAGGCAAGCCGCTGGCTGGGCTGGCCCGCGCGTTCGGCAACGCACTGCGCCCGGCGCTGCGCAAGGCCGGCCTGCTGACCGACAAGCCGAACACCGGCCTGCCGCGCCTGCACATCGTGTTCGTCGATGGTCGTCATGCGTTTGTGTGCGTGGCCGATACCCGCGACAGCGCGCCGTGGCCGCTGGGCATCCCGCGCCTGAAGCTGCTGCCCGATGCGCCTTCGCGCTCGGCGCTGAAGCTGGATGAAGCCCTGCTCACCCTGATGACGCCGGACGAGCGCGAGCTGCTGGTCAAGCCGGGCATGCGCGCGGCCGATCTGGGCGCTGCACCGGGTGGCTGGACGTGGGTGTTGACCCGCCAGCACGTGAAGGTGATCAGCGTGGACAACGGCCCGTTGCGCGAGCACGTGCTGGAGACCGGCCTGGTGGAGCACCTGCGCGCCGACGGCTTCCACTGGCAGCCGGAGACCCCGCTGGACTGGATGGTCTGCGACATGGTCGAACAGCCGCGCCGCGTGGCCGAGCGCATGGCCACCTGGTTCCGCGAGGGCTGGTGCAAGCACGCGATCTTCAACCTCAAGCTGCCGATGAAAAAGCGCTGGGATGAAACCCGCCTGTGTCTGGAGCTGTTCCAGGAACAGGCCGGCAAACCGCTGCACCTGCGCGCCAAGCAGCTGTATCACGACCGCGAAGAAATCACGGTGCTGGCTTCGCCGCTGCGCTGACCCAGGCGCAGCACCGGTAGCGCCGGGCCATGCCCGGCTGGCCGCGCAACGCGCGACAATGATCGAAGCACGCGCCGGGTACCCGGCGCCCCACGTCATGTACGGAGTTTCCATGCGACGCCGATCCCGCCTCACCCTGCTGCTGTCCCTGGTGTCCCTGCTGCCCACGCTCGCGCTGGCCCAGGTCCACACCCCATCGCCAGCCGTCAGCGAACCGCTGCGCGAGGTGCCGGCCAGCGTGCGCGCGCAGCCGCTCTCGCAGGGTGAGGTGACCCATCAGGTGACGCTGGCCGCACCGGCCGGCGAAGCCGCGGTGACGGTGCGTTCGGTGCAGCCGGTGAGCGTGGTGGGTCAGTACCGCATCGCGTTCGCGGCGCTGGATGTCGACGGCGACGGCTTCATCAGCCGCGCCGAGGCGCAGGCCAACCCGACGCTGGCCGATGAATTCAACGCGCTGGACGTGAAGCGGCGCGGCACGCTGGACCGCGCCGATCTGGCCGGCTGGCTGATCGACTGAGCGTGCCGCTCACCCCCCCGCCGCGCGCTTCCAGAACATCGATACCAGCGGCGGCAGCTTGCCGGCGCAGCCCAGCGCGCGACCGCGCGCCAGGGTCAGGTGCATCTCATCATTGGAGAACACCGTGTTGATCGCATCGAAGCTGTACGCAGCGACGGTGTTCTCACTGCGGCGTTCGCGTGCCCAGCGCTGCAGGCGGTGCGGTGACATCCACTCCTGGCGGCGCTGCTGTGCCGCCAGCACCATCGTCCGCAGCGCGGCGACATCGCGCAGGCCGAGATTGACACCCTGCCCGGCCAACGGATGCACCACATGCGCCGCATCACCGAGCGCGAGCACGCGGCCGGCGACGTAGCCGGTCGCCAACTGGCAGCGCAGCGGGAAGGCCGCGCGCTTGGAGGCCAGGGTCATCGCCCCCAGCCGCCCGGCAAAGGCATGGGTGAGCTCACGGCCGAAGGCGGCCTCGTCGAGTGCCAGCACGCGCCCGGCCTCGGCCTCGGGCAGCGTCCACACGATCGAACTGCGCTGCGCGCTGATCGGCAGGACCGCCAGCGGGCCGGTCACCAGGAAGCGCTGCCACGCGGTGGCTTCATTGTTCTTTTCGGTATCCACGTAGGCAACCACGCCACGCTGGCCGTAATCCTGGCGGGTCACCTCCAGCCCGGCCAGACGGCGCAGGGTGGATTCGGCCCCGTCGGCGGCGACCGCGAGCGAGGCGTCGAGCCGACGGCCGTCGTCCAGGCGCAGGCGCACCCCGTTGGCGTCCTGCTCGAGTGCTTCCACCCGCGCCGGGCAGCACAGCTGCACGCCGGCCCCCGGCAGCGCCGCCCACAGGCGGTCCACCAGCAGATCGTTCTCGACGATCCAGCCCAGTTGTTCGCGGCCGAGCGTATCGGCGTCGAAGCGCAGTTCGCCGCCGCCGGCCGCATCCCAGACCCGCATGCGGCGGTAGGCACAGGCACGCGCGGCGGTCACCGCCGGCCACACGCCGAGCGCGGCCAGCAGCTGGGCGTTGTCCGGCGCGAACGCATACACGCGCAGATCCGGTTGCTGCGGTTGCCAGGCGGCGGGCTCGCGGCCTTCCACCAACGTCACCGACAACCCGGCATCGGCCAAGGCCAAGGCACAGGCCGCGCCGACCACACCGCCACCGACCACCACCACGTCCTGCGGACGCCGGCTCACAGGCCCGCTCCGCGGCACAGCGCCGGCACCTGGCCGCGGAAGCCCATCGCGCCACCGACCAGCATCGACTGCATCGGCGTGGCCTGTGCCGCCAGCAACCCGAGCGAACGCAGCGGCCGCATCAGCGGTGCCGGGTTGCTGGTCAGGCGTGCCAGCCCGCCGGAGAAGGCGATGGTCTGCTCGCGGTCTTCCTGACGTCGTGCCACGTGTTCGCGCAGCAGTGCATCGCTGCCGGCATCGTCGGCCTCGGCGACCAGTTCGGCCAGGGTCAGCGCATCGCGCAGGCCCAGGTTGAAGCCCTGTGCGCCCAGCGGATGGATGGTCTGCGCGGCATTGCCAAGCAGGACGGCACGCTCGCCGACCAACGCGCGCGACAGCACCTGGATCAACGGATATGCGCTGCGCGGCCCGCTCTCCAGCAACCGGCCGGCACGCCAGCCGATCGCACCCTGCAGGCGGCTCACCCACGCCGCATCGTCCAGCGCCATCACCGCCTCGGCCTGCTCGCGGGCAACGCCGTGCACCGCACCGAAGTGACGGTCGCCACGCGGCAGCAACGCGGTCGGGCCGCTGTCGGTGAAGCGCTCGTACGCGGTGCCATCCGGCGCACGTGCGGCACGCACCCGCGACACGAACAGGGTCTGTTGGAAATCGTGTTCGTCCACGCCGATGCCCAGCGCGTCGCGCACGCCACTGCGGGTCCCATCGGCACCCACGACCAGGCGGGCCAACAGGCAGCGCTCACCTCGGTCATCGGCAATGAACACCTCGCGGTACCCGTCCACCGTGGCGCCCAGGCGCACGAACCGGGCCGGACGATAGCGGGTCAGGCGGGTCAGCGTCTCCAGCCGCGCCTCCAGCGCCTGGCCAAAATCGCGGGCCACGACCACCTGGCCGAACCACGGGCGCTGGTACTGCGCGGCCTCCATCTGCACCCGGCCGAAATCGCCGGCACGGCTGACATGGATACGGGTGATCGCGCCCGGCGCAGCGGC
>DMZT01000472.1 GCA_003484865.1 Stenotrophomonas sp. | reverse complement strand
GCTGTCGGTACCGGCCGAGACCGTGCCCGACACGGCGTTGTGCAGGTTGGCCTGTTTGCTGACCATGTTGATCGCACCCGTGGGTGCCGAGCGTCCGTTGTCGGTGCCGGCCGGGCCCTTGGCCACCTCCACCTGCTCGGTATTGAACACATCCCGCGAGATCGAGCCGAGGTCGCGCACGCCATCGACGAAGATGCTGCTGGAGGTGTCGAAGCCGCGCATGAAGATGCTGTCGCCGGTGTTGGTGTTGCCGTTCTCACCCACGTAGAACGTACCCACCCCCGGGCTGTTGCGCAGCGCATCGGTCAGCGTGGTCGCACCCTGCTGATTGAACAGGTCGCTGGTGATCACCTGGATCGTCTGTGGGGTGTCCTGCAGCGACTGGGTGAACTTCGGGGAAGCGACCTTGTCGGCCTTGAAGCCGCGCACGCCGCGCACATCGATCTGATCCAGGGTCTGCGGCGTGTTGCCACTGGACTGGGCGTGCGCGATGACCGGCAGGACAGCCAGGCTCAGCCCGGTGACCAGGCCGGCAGTGGCGCGACCGGCAACGGTGCGCGGAAAGGAAGAATGCTTGCGGCTCTTGATCATGGTGTGGACGATCCGGGAAGGTAAAGACGGGCGGCGCGGCGCGCGCGGGGAACAGCGGCCGGCAATGGAGACGCGGGCACGCGAAGCCGTTCGCACTGCGCACAGGCGCAGGCACGGCACGCCCCACGCGGTGCGTGGGGCAGGGATCAGGCGTGGGGAGGCGCGTGGCCGGGATTGAGCCGCAGCGAAGGTTCCAGCCGCTGCCGCCGCAGCGCATCGGACGGCCACAGCGGGACCAGGGTCGTCCAGGCGGTGCGCCGCTGACGCAGGGGCACGCCGACATGACCGAGTTCGGGATCGGGGCCGGACTCGGCGGCCGACGGGGGCTCTGCCGCCGGGAGCTCGGGCACGGGCATGGCCGGGGCGGTCGCCGTCGGCGAGATGTCCCAGGCCAGCGAGGTCCGTGCCGGCGCCTTGCCTGGCTCAGCGCCGCGCTGGGGTCCGCTCAGCCCGCGGCACGCCAGCAGCACCACGCAGAGCGTGGCCCACAGGGCAAGAGCGCCAAGAAGAGAGCGGTGGGCGGACACGGGCTACCGGACAGGCGCGACCGGCTGGCCGCAATGCCTATCGTAATAGGAACAATTCGCGTTTTCAAAACGCCGACGTTCAGCCCGGCTCAGTCGCGGTCGTCGCGGGCCCAGACCGCGTCGTGTTCCCGCTTGACCGGGAACTTCGCGACCGGCGAGTAGGCCGGGGCGCACAGCGCGGCGCCGTCGCGGATATCGAAGCGGGCCCCGTGCAGGACGCACTCGATGCTGGCCTCGCCGGTATCAAAGGTGCCCGAGGACAGCTCGAACTCGTCGTGGGTGCACTGGTCTTCCAGCGCGTACAGCTCGCCGTCCAGGTTGAACACCACGATCGGCGTGCCGGTCACTTCATCAAAGGTGCTCTTCATCTCGCCCGGCAGCAGCTCGGCGCTGGCGCAGACGAAGGTCCAGGTGTCGCTCACGCCGGCACCGCCAGCGGCTTTTCCAGGATCTCGAAGCGCAGGTCGTCGCGCTTGGGGATGCCGAAGCGTTCATCGCCATACGGGAAGGGCTTCTTGATGCCGGTGCGCTGGTAGCCGCGGCGCTCGTAGAAGGCGATCAGTTCGTCGCGGATGTCGATCACCGTCATCTGCATGACCGGCACGCCCCACTCGCGCGCGGCGTGGGCTTCGGCGGCCAGCATCACCTGCTTGCCGACGCCGCCGCCCTGCTGGGTCGGGTCCACCGAGAACATGCCGAAGTAGCCCTTGCCCTGGTCATCGGCGATATGTGCGCAGGCCAGCAGCTGGCCCTCGCGCTCGGCGAGCAGGATGGTGCTGCGCGGGCGCTCGATGTCGGCCTGAAGACCCTGCGGGTCGATGCGGGCGCCATCGAGGATGTCGGCCTCGGTGGTCCAGCCGGCGCGGCTGGCATCGCCCCGGTAGGCGGAGGTGACAAGGGTGACGAGGGCGGGGATGTCGGCCAGCGTGGCGGCGCGGTAGGTCAGGGTGCTCATGCCGCCATTTTAGGCTGGCCGGGGCCCGGACGGAAACGACCGGGGCGGGCAACGAAAAACGCCGTGGCAGGCCACGGCGTTCCAAGGGGGACACAGACGAGGCGGGCTCAGCCCAGCAGCTTGCGCACCTTGTTCAGCGCCACGATGAAGCGCTCGATCTCGTCATGCGTGTTGTAGAACGCCAGCGAGGCGCGGCAGGTCGCGGCGACGCCGTAATACTGCAGCAGCGGGTGCGCGCAGTGCTGGCCCGAGCGCACGGCAACACCTTCCAGATCCAGCAGGGTGGCCAGGTCGTGCGAATGCGCGCCCTCCACCAGGAAGGAGACCACCGCCGCCTTGTCCGGCGTGGTGCCGAAGATGCGCAGGCCGTCGATCTTGCCCAGTTCTTCGTTGAAGTGCGCCAGCAGCTCGGTTTCGCGTGCTTCCACGTGGTCCAGGCCGAGCGATTCGAGGTAGTCCACCGCCACGCCCAGGCCGATGAAACCGGCGATGTTCGGGGTGCCGGCTTCGAACTTGTGCGGGGCATCGTTGAACACGGTGCCCTCGAAGCTCACTTCCTTGATCATCTCGCCGCCACCAATGAACGGCGGCATGGCGTCCAGGTGTTCGCGCCTGGCCCACAGCGCGCCGGTGCCGGTCGGGCCGCACATCTTGTGCCCGGTGATGGCATAGAAGTCGCAGCCGATCGCGGGGATGTCGACCTTGCGGTGCGGTGCGGCCTGCGAGCCGTCCACCACGGTGATGATGCCGCGCTTGCGGGCCTCGCGGCAGATCTCGCGGACCGGATTGACCGTGCCCAGCACATTGGACACATGGGCAACGGCGAGCAGCTTGACCTCGGGGGTCATGGCCTTGCGCAGTGCGTCCAGGTCCAGGGCACCCTCCGGGGTGATCTCGGCCACGCGGATCGTCGCGCCGGTGCGCTGGGCGACCAGCTGCCAGGGCACGATGTTGGCGTGGTGTTCCATGCGCGAGACCAGGATGACATCGCCGGCCTTCAGCCGCGGCAGTGCCCACGAATAGGCGACCAGGTTGATCGCGAAGGTGGTGCCGCTGCACAGCACCAGTTCGCTGGCGCGCACGTTGAGGAAGCGCGCAAGCTTGCTGCGCGCGCCTTCGTAGGCATCGGTCGCCTCGGTGCCGAGCGCATGCACCGCACGGCTGACGTTGGCGTTGTAGCGGCGGTAGAACTCGTCCAGCGCGCCGATCACCTGCACCGGCTTCTGGCCGGTGTTGGCGTTGTCGAAGTACACCAGCGGCTTGCCGTGCACTTCGCGCATCAACAGCGGGAAGTCCAGGCGCACGCGGTCCCAATCGGGCGCGGCGCCGGTATCGGCGACCGGGCGCGGCGTGGACAGGTTCATGCCACGCCCGCCAGGGCCAGTGCACGGGTGAGCTGGGCGGTGAGCTGCTCGGTCAGGCGTGCGTCGAGCGCGTTCAGCGGTTCATGGCAGAACGCCGCGCTCAGCAGCTGCTGCGCGCGATCGGCCGGCAGGCCGCGCGAGCGCAGGTAGAACAGCGCATTCGCATCGAGCTGGCCGACCGTAGCACCATGGGCGGCCTTCACTTCGTCGGCGTCGATCACCAGCGTGGGCTGGGTATCGATCTCGGCATCGGCCGACAGCAGCAGGTTCTTGTTGGACAGGTTGGCGTCGGTGCCATCGGCGCCTTCGCGGATGTGGATGCCACCGTGGAAGACCACGCGGCTGCGGTTGGCCGCCACACCACGCCAGACCATTTCCGAGGCGGTATCGCGTGCGATGTGCTCGATGCCCAGGCGGGTATCGACATGGCGGCGGCCGTTGCCGAGCAGCACGCCGTTGGCGGTCAGCTGGGCGTTGTCGCCTTCCAGGCGGACGTTGAGCTCATGGCGGCTCAGCGCGGCGCCCAGTTCCAGATCGACACGACGGTACTGCGCGTTGCGGGCCAGCACGGCGTCGGTGCGCAGCAGCGAGGTGGCGCGGGTGGCGTCGGCCTGCACACGGGCGTGCGAGAGCACGGCATCCTGCGCCAGGTGGACGTGCACGAGGGTGTTGTCCAGGTGCGCGGCATCACCGACATGCAGGTGGTGCTCGACCACGCCCAGCGCAGCGCCAGCGCGAAGTTCGATCAGGTGGCGGTGGTGCCAGGACAGATCGGTCTCGCCAGCCACGCTGATGAAGACCAGCTGCAGCGGCGTCTCGACCTGCACGCCGGCTTCCACGCGCAGCAGCACGCCTTCATCGGCGAGCGCGGCGTTGAGGCGGGCGAACACTTCCTCGCTGCGCTCGAAGCGGCGGCCGAGGAAGCGAGCGGCTTCATCGCCCGCGGCCAGCGCCGACGACAGGGTCGCCAGCTGCACACCGGCCGGCACCGCGGCGACATCGCTCAGCGCGCCGGACGGGCGACCATTGACGAACACCAGCCGCGGCGACGGAATGTCGGCCAGCAGGGCGGCATCGACCACGGCCGGGGCGAGCGGGGCGGGCTGGAAGCTGCGACGCTCCAGCTGGCGCAGGGAGGTGTATTTCCAGGCTTCGGTGCGCGGGCCGGGCAGGCCGGCCTGCAGGGCGGCATCCAGCTCGGCGCGACGTGCATCGCTGCCGCAGAAGCCGCTGGCGAGGGAATCGAGCAGGGCGCTCATCAGACCGCTGCCTCCGGCACCACGCGGTCCTTCAGGAAGTGGTAGCCATGGGCTTCCAGTTCCAGGGCCAGTTCCGGGCCGCCGCTCTGCACGATCTTGCCGTCGGCCAGCACGTGCACCACGTCCGGCTTGATGTAATCGAGCAGGCGCTGGTAATGGGTGATCACGATGAAGGAGCGGTCCGGCGAACGCAGCGCGTTGACGCCGTCGGCCACGCTCTTGAGCGCGTCGATATCCAGGCCGGAGTCGGTTTCATCCAGGATCGCCAGCTTCGGCTCGAGCACGGCCAGCTGGAAGATCTCGTTGCGCTTCTTCTCGCCACCGGAGAAGCCTTCGTTGACGCCGCGGTGCAGCAGCTCGTCCTTCAGGTGCAGCACGGCCAGCTTCTGGCGGACCAGCTTGAGGAACTGCATCGAATCCAGCTCTTCCTCGCCGCGCGCCTTGCGCTGGGCGTTGAGCGCCGCGCGCAGGAAGTAGGTGTTGTTCACGCCGGGGATTTCCACCGGATACTGGAAGGCCAGGAACAGGCCGGCGGCGGCGCGTTCTTCCGGCGCCAGCTCGAGCAGGTCACGGCCTTCGAACTGCACGCTGCCTTCGCTCACGTCATAGCCGTCGCGGCCGGCCAGGACGTTGCCCAGGGTGGACTTGCCGGCGCCGTTGGGGCCCATGATGGCGTGCACCTGGCCGGGCTTCACGTCGAGCGAGAGGCCCCTGAGAATCTCTTTTTCGCCAATGCGTGCGTGGAGGTTGTCGATCTTCAACATGTCGATAATCGTCTTGTCAGATAGGGGAACTGGAGGCAGCGCGACTCAGAGGTCGTATTCGCTGCGCTCGAGGAATTCGTTGCGCAGGTAGGCGGTGCGGGTTTCGGTCAATGCGGCCTTGGCGCCGATGTAGAGCATCGGGTACATCGAGCCGTACAGCATGCGCGGGTCTTCATCCTTGCCGACCGGGTACTGCGCTTCCAGGTCGGCATCGCGCAACTGCACCCACAGGCGCTGGGCGGCCTTCAGCTTGGCCAGCGCCACCGGGGCATCGGCCAGCTTGCCCACCACCTGGCGGTACACCGCGTTCAACGCGGCATCGGCTGTTTCGAACCCTTCGTTGGCGCACTCGTTCATCTGCATCTGCGTGCTCAGATCGTCGCAGGCCGATTCGGCGAACGCCGGCGCGGCCGCGCAGAGCAGCAGGGCCAGGGGGAGCAGGCGCTTCATCCGACCGAGCCTTCCAGGCTGACTTCCAGCAGCTTCTTGGCTTCCACGGCGAACTCCATCGGCAGCTCGCGGAAGACCTGCTTGCAGAAGCCGTCGACGATCATCGAGACCGCGTTTTCCTGGTCGATGCCACGGGCGCGGCAATAGAACAGCTGGTCGTCGGAGATCTTGGAGGTGGTCGCTTCGTGTTCGACCGTCGCGCTGGGGTTCTTCACCTCGATGTAGGGGAAGGTATGCGCGCCGGACTTCTTGCCGATCAGCAGCGAATCGCACTGGGTGTAATTGCGCGCGCCTTCGGCGCCGCGATCGATCTTCACCAGGCCACGGTAGGTGTTCTGGCCATGGCCGGCGCTGATGCCCTTGCTGACGATCTTGCTCTTGGTGCGCTTGCCGATGTGGATCATCTTGGTACCGGTGTCGGCCTGCTGACGATGGTGGGTCAGCGCGACCGAGTGGAACTCGCCGACCGAATCATCGCCAAGCAGCACGCACGACGGATACTTCCAGGTGATCGCCGAGCCGGTCTCGACCTGGGTCCAGGTGACCTTGCTGCGCGCACCACGGCACTCGGCACGCTTGGTGACGAAGTTGTAGATGCCGCCCACGCCGTTCTCATCGCCCGGGTACCAGTTCTGCACCGTGGAGTACTTGATCTCGGCGTCTTCCAGCGCGACCAGCTCGACCACCGCGGCATGCAGCTGGTTCTCATCGCGCATCGGCGCGGTGCAGCCTTCCAGGTAGGACACGTACGCCTTGTCTTCGCAGATGATCAGCGTGCGCTCGAACTGGCCGGTGTGGCCGGCGTTGATGCGGAAGTAGGTGCTCAGTTCCATCGGGCAACGCACGCCCTTGGGGATGAACACGAAGCTGCCGTCGGAGAACACCGCCGAGTTGAGCGCGGCGAAGTAGTTGTCGCCGACCGGCACCACGGTCCCCAGGTACTGCTTGACCAGTTCCGGGTGTTCCTTGATCGCTTCGGACATCGAGCAGAAGATCACGCCCTTCTCGGCCAGTTCCTTGCGGAACGTGGTGCCGACCGAAACCGAATCGAACACCGCATCCACGGCGACGCCGGCCAGCTTGGCGCGCTCATGCAGCGGCACGCCGAGCTTGTCGTAGGTGTCCAGCAGTTCCTTGGGCACATCGTCCAGCGAGGCGTACTTCGGGCCCTTCGGCGCGGAGTAATAGCTCAGCGCCTGCAGGTCGATCTGCGCGATCTGCAGCTTGGCCCAGTCCGGCATCGGCATGGTCAGGAAGTGGCGGTAGGCGTCCAGCCGCCACTGCGTCATCCACTCCGGCTCGTCCTTCTTGGCCGACAGGGCACGGATGGTGTCCTCGTCCAGGCCGGGCGGCAACGAGTCCGATTCGATGTCCGTGATGAAGCCCGCCGAATACTTGCGGCCGAGCTGCTCATGGATCTCGCGGTTGGGGGTATCGCCGGTGGCGACGGTATCGAGGGTATCGGTGGCCATGGGGGCTGCCTGATCAGGAGACGACATCCGCCGCGATCGCGCGGCGGTGGGCGTCAACAAGGGGAAGAGGGGGCAGGATCTGCGCCAGGGTGACCGCGCGCAGCGCTTCGGACACCACGTCGTTGATCATCCGCCAGCTGCTGCGCGCGCCACACTGCAGCTCGCGGCCGCACTGGCTGTGGTCGTGGGCGCACTCGGTCAGGCCCAGCGGCCCTTCCATGGCTTCCACGATCTCGAACAGCGTGATCTGGTCTGCCGCGCGGGTCAGCCGGTAGCCGCCACGGACGCCGCGCAGGCCTTCGACCAAGCCGGCCTGGGCCAGCGGCTTGAGCAGCTTGCTGACGGTGGGCGGTTCCAGACGGGCGAACTCGGCCAGTTCAGTGGCACTGAGCACCTCGCCCGGGCGGGCAGCGAGCACGGTCAGCACGACGGTGGCGTAATCGGTGAGCTTGGTGACGCGGAGCATGTGGGGTGCAGAACCATAAAGCGGACTGAAATTGTACGCTTTTCTCCGGCGGCATCCAACCCGCCCGTTCAGGCGCCCGCAGGGCGGCCTGGGACGCGTATTGAACCGCATCGCTTTGGCAATCACAAAGATTAAGCGAGAATCGGGGCTTCCCACCGCAACGGTCAGCCAGATGCCCAAGAAGATCCAGGCCCGCAAGTCCACCATCCATGGCAATGGCGTGTTCGCGCTGGCGCCGATCAAGCAGGGCGAGCGGGTCATCCAGTACAAGGGTCTGCTGCGCAGCCACGCCGACGTGGATGCCGACGACACCGGGGATGTGGAGAGCGGTCATACCTTCCTGTTCACCCTCAACGACGACTACGTCATCGATGCGAACTACAAGGGCAACGACGCGCGCTGGCTCAACCACAGCTGCGATCCGAACTGCGAAGCGGTGATCGAGGAAGCCGAGGGTGACAACCGCCGCGAGGACAAGGTGTTCATCGAGGCGATCAAGGACATCAAGCCGGGCGATGAATTGACCTACAACTACGGCATCACCCTGGCCGAGCGTCACACCGCGCGCCTGAAGAAGATCTGGGAATGCCGCTGCGGGTCGAAGAAGTGCACCGGCACGATGCTGCAGCCCAAGCGCTGATCCCTCCGGTCGCCACCGGCCGTGGGCCGGTGGCTGTCCCGACACGATGTGCACATCGTGGTCACCGCCGCCCAATGCGGCCGTGGCCACACTGAGCGCTCCTACTTACTGGAGCCGCTCCATGGCACACGTACTCAACGGCAAGCACATCGCGATCCTCGCCACCGATGGCTTCGAACAGTCCGAGCTGCAGGAACCCAAGCGCCTGCTGGAATCCTGGGGCGCTTCGGTCAAGGTGATCGCCCCGGGTGACGCC
The DNA here is from genome assembly GCA_003484865.1 of Stenotrophomonas sp. Lineage (GTDB taxonomy): Bacteria > Pseudomonadota > Gammaproteobacteria > Xanthomonadales > Xanthomonadaceae > Stenotrophomonas. Next base: position 974 of record DMZT01000472.1, on the reverse strand, counting down.
CGCACGATCCGCGGCTGGAAAGACAAGGACTGGGGCGAGGAGGTCACGGTCGATGCACCGCTGAAAGGCGCCAAGGCCGACGATTACGACGCGCTGGTTCTGCCCGGCGGCGTGATCAATCCCGACAAACTGCGCATCGACACCGATGCGGTCGCGCTGATCAAGGCCTTCGGTGGGGCGGGCAAGCCGGTGGCCGCGATCTGCCACGGCCCGTGGCTGCTGGTCGAGTCTGGCCTGGCCAAGGGCCGCAAGGTGACCTCGTGGCCGTCGCTGAAAACCGATCTGGGCAATGCCGGTGCGGAGTGGACCGATGCCGAAGTGGTGGTGGATGGTGGCCTGATCACCAGCCGCAAGCCGGGTGATATTCCCGCCTTCGCCGATGCGGTGGCCAAGGCGTTGGCCGGTTGATCGTGTGGGCACCGACCCAGGTCGGTGCCCACCATCGCGTTAGTTGCTGAGCAGCCCGGCCGGCACCAGCGCGCCGAGATCCTGGTTGAAGGTGACCACCAGCTTGCCGTTCTCCACCTGCGCCGACTGCACCTGCAGCGTGCCGAGCACCGCGGCCACGCTCGGGTCGATCTTGTAGATCGGCTCGCGCTGGGCGTAATCGGTGAGCCAGGCATTGAGCAGGCCGCGCGTACGCGAATCCAGCTTGCCGCCGTTGTTGGCCGGGGTGAAATCGTCGACCGTCGGCTCCTGCAGGTGGAAGCCCTGGGTCTGCGCGTCATAGCGCAGGCCGCTGCTCAGCTTCACTTTGCCCAGCGGCGCCGGGTTGCCGCCGGCGGTCGCCATGGCGACATCGAAGCCCAGGTCCAGCCGGCTGCCCTGCGGAAGGGTCAGCTGCGGATGGCTCATCGTCATTGCAATCAGGCCCCCCAGCGCATTCTGCGTGCGCGGGAAGCTGCCATCGAGGTACTGCTGCACATCGGCGGCGCCGACCGACAACTGGCGGCCGGAGACGCTGGGCGCGGAGA